>JAAZVD010000018.1 GCA_018623785.1 Bacteroidota bacterium
CAGTTCTTCGATATCGGTGCCATCACACAGGCTGGGCATGACATGGGGTGTACGGTCGGTTGGGATCTGGCTCATGCGGTTGGCAACGTACCACTCAGCCTCCACGACTGGAATGTGGATTTCGCTGCCTGGTGTCACTACAAATACCTTAATTCCGGGCCTGCTGCGCCCGGAGGCATCTTCGTGCACGAGCGGTATGCGCATGCCAAGGACCTGCCACGACTAGTGGGGTGGTGGGGACACAACCGTAAAACACGGTTCCAGTGGGTGGACGAATTCGACCCCGAGCCGGGTGCCGTCGGGTGGCAGATGACCAACACGCCGATTCTCGCAACGGCCCCCCTGAAAGGCTCCCTGTCCCTGTTCGATGAGGTCGGCATGGACGCCATTCGCCTGAAAAGTGTAAAGCTGACCGGCTACCTTTGGGATCTCCTTGAGCGGATTGATGGCGGCTTCGACATCATGACGCCCGCTGATCCCGACGAGCGGGGTGCTCAGCTCTCCTTACGGGTACACGGCCAGAACGGACGGGCTGTATTCGACTTCATCACGAAGCACGGTGTGATCTGTGACTGGCGTAACCCGGATTGTATCCGCATATCGCCCGCCCCACTCTATAACTCCTTTGAAGATGTGCGGCGTTTTGCCACCTTGTTCGACGAGGCATTGCGGACCGTAGCTTGAATCTGTCGCTCGAATGGCCGCCTGATTCACTTTTTTCCAACCGGAAGCGCTTTTTGTTCGACCGACGAGGGGTCTTGCCGGATCTTGCGGTGTATCACCACCTCCGACCCCCCCCCACCGCTTTATAGACCCGGCCCATGTGCTCCATCCTGGCCATTCTTGATATTCCCCAGGTAACAGACGACCTGCGCGAACAGGCGCTTGCCATGAGCCGACGCCAGCGGCATCGAGGACCGGACTGGTCTGGTGTCCATGCCGATGATCATGCCATCCTTGCACACGAGCGCCTGGCTATCGTGGACCTGTTGCACGGGGCACAGCCGCTCTACAGCCCCAATAAACGCTATGTGCTGGCCGTGAACGGGGAGATCTACAATCACCGCGAGCTGCGCCGGGAGTTTCCTGACTATCCGTTTCAAACGGATTCTGATTGCGAAGTCATCATCCCGCTGCTGGATCGGTACGGTATCGATGGCCTGAAACGACTGAATGGCATTTTCGCGTTTGTCCTGTGGGATGCAGAAAAGCAGAGATTCCTGATTGCACGGGACCCGGTAGGCGTCATCCCGCTTTACGTCGGTCATGATGCTGATGGCCACCTGATCGTAGCTTCCGAGATGAAGGCGCTCGAGTCGGTGTGCAACCGGTTTGAGGAATTCTTGCCGGGACATGTACTGAGCAGCGACTCAGACAGGGAGCCCGAGCAGTGGGCCACATGGGGATGGGAGTCTTTCGATACCGTCAAGGATGGATCCTCTGATTCTCAGGTGGTACGGGACGCCCTGGCCGATGCCGTGCATCGTCAGCTGATGGGTGATGTGCCCTACGGCGTTTTGCTCTCGGGATGCCTGGATTCCTCAGTCATCGCTGCCCTTGCCTGCAAGTACGCAGCTTCCCGCGTGGAGGAAGACGACCAGACTCAGGCGTGGTGGCCGCGTGTTCACTCCTTTGCCATCGGTTTGGAAGGCAGCCCCGACCTGGCCGCTGCACGGGAGGTTGCCCAACACATCGGTAGTGTGCACCATGGATTCACGTTTACCGTGCAGGAAGGCATCGACGCTCTGCGCGATGTCATTCATCATATCGAGACGTATGATGTGACGACCATTCGGGCCTCAACTCCGATGTTCTTGATGGCCCGTAAGATCAAGGCGATGGGCATCAAGATGGTCCTATCCGGCGAAGGCTCCGATGAGATCTTCGGCGGCTACCTGTACTTCCACAAAGCGCCCAACGCCCAGGAATTCCATGAGGAAACGGTCCGGAAAGTGAACCGTCTGCACCTGTTCGACTGCTTGCGCGCCAACAAGAGCATGGCCGCTTGGGGCGTTGAAGCGCGTGTGCCGTTCCTGGATCTCGAGTTCCTGGACGCAGCCATGCGCCTCAATCCTGAGGCCAAGATGATCACGCACGGAAAGCTGGAAAAGCAGATCCTGCGGGATGCCTTTGTCGACCTGCTGCCCGAATCCATCGTGAAGCGCCAGAAGGAGCAATTCTCCGACGGTGTCGGCTATGGCTGGATCGATCACCTGAAGGCACACGCGGAGGATCGGGTCAGCGATGAGGATATGAAGCGTGCCGCGTTCCGCTTTCCGATCAACACTCCGGATACGAAAGAGGGCTACTTTTATAGGAGCTTGTTCGAGGAGCTCTTTCCGTCCGAGTCGGCCGCTCGCTGCGTCCCCGGCGGCAAGTCCGTGGCTTGCTCGACCCCGGAAGCGCTAGCCTGGGATGCCTCGTTTGCCTCGGCTGCGGATCCGTCGGGACGGGCTGTCAAAGGCGTTCACACGGACGCCTACTGAGAACAGGCGGATTTCCGAGCCGATTACGTTCCGTACTGGCCCATACGCTGCCCCGTATCGGGCCCGTCCAACGGCCGTATGGGGGCCCGTCCGAGGGCCGGATCACCCAATCCCGTTCTGGGGGCAGAGTGGTCGGAGCGTGCACGCGTCGCATTGCGGCTTCTTGGCGTCGCAGACGGCGCGGCCATGCAGGATGATGGCGTGTCCCGAGAAGATCCATTCGCTTTCGGGAATGACCTCCATCAAATCCTTCTCGACTTTTACGGGATCCGTTTCCTCGGTGAATCCAAGCCGGTAGGCCAGCCGCTTGACGTGGGTGTCCACGACGAACCCGATGGCCTTGCCGAACCACGTGCCCAGCACCACATTGGCCGTCTTGCGGGCCACACCCGGCAGGCGAACGAGGTCCTCCATGGTGTCCGGTACCTGTCCACCATATTCATCGACGATCATGTTGGCGGCGGCAATAACGTTTTTCGCCTTATTGCGGAAAAACCCGGTCGATCGGATTTCCTCCTGGAACGTCTCGAGGTCAGCTTCGGCGAAGTCCTGTACGGTCGCGTATTTCTCGAACAGGGTGGCTGTCACCTTGTTCACATTCACATCGGTCGTCTGGGCGGACATGATGGTAGCAAAGAGCAGTTCATGCGCATTGCGATGATTCAAAGCGCAGTCTGCCCCCGGATAGAGTCGGTGCAGTTCCTCGATGATGTCTTTGGTCCGCTGGAGCTCTGGAGAGGGAGGCATGTCCGTTCTGGCGTATTACAGTATGGTAATGACACCATACCGCATTTTTCAGCGTCAGGGCGCATTACAGTATGGCAATACTGTAATATCCCCGAACCAAGGATCCGGTCCCACCCGGACATAGACCTTATCACCGAGCGTCGAACCTTCACACCGGGCATCGGTTGATGTTCACCGCCACCTCACCCATTCATCGTCGAGCTGCAACAACACGCCATGCATCCAGCGCTGGCTGAAAAACTGTCCCGCATCCCCCGAAAACCCGGGGTCTACCAGCACAAGGATAAAGCGGGCACGGTGCTCTATGTCGGCAAGGCCAAGAACTTGCGCAACCGGGTCAACTCCTATTTCCATGCCAGCCGCAACCTCGATGGGCGACTGCGGATCATGGTCTCCAAGGTCCACGACGTCGAAGTCATCGTGACCGACACCGAAGTCGAGGCGCTTCTCCTGGAAAACAACCTGATCAAAAGCCTCAAGCCGCGCTACAACATTCTGCTGCGCGACGACAAGACCTACCCGTTCATCTGTATCAAGAACGAACCGTTCCCGCGGGTTTTCCCGACGCGCCAGCCACGTAAGGACGGGTCGAAGTATTTCGGACCGTACACCGATGTCCGCAGCATGAACTTGATGTTGGACACTATCCGGTCCATTTTCCGGCTTCGCACGTGTTCGCTTAATCTGGCTCCAGAGCCCATTGCAGCCGGTAAGTACGAGGTCTGCCTGCAATATCACATCAAGAAATGTGATGCGCCCTGCGTGGGACTGCAACCCGCCCCTGACTATGAGACCACCATCAAACAGGTGGAGCAGCTCCTGAACGGCAAGACCCAGGGCCTCATCAGGCTCTTGAAAGACGAAATGCAACGCGTTGCCGAAGCCATGGACTTCGAGGAAGCCGCCAAACTGCGGGATCAGATTGCGGCGCTCGAGAAATACGCCGAGCGCCAGAAGGTCGTAGCTGGAGACCTGGCCGACCGGGACCTGTTTGCCCTCTCCACAGACAGGGAGTCCAATGCCGCATGCGGTGCGGTCTTCCAAATGAGGGATGGGAAGATCGTGGGACGCAGACACATCTACCTCAGTCGCATCGAGGAGACCCCGGAGGAGGAACTCATGCAGGCTGTATTAGAGCGGTACTACACAGAAGCCACCTTCTTCCCGGATGATATCCTGATGTCGGTAGCCTGTTCGGATCCAGAAATCGTGGAAGCGTTGCTCCGGGAAAAAAGCGGACATAAAGTGACCTTGCATATTCCTCAGCGAGGAGACAAGGCCGGACTCGTTCGCATCGTGGAGAAGAATGCCGACCTGATGTTGTCCGAGCATCTGATCCACAAGCAAAAACAGAGCGAGGGTCGGGTACCGCATGTCATTGAGAAGCTGCAGCAGGACCTGTCCCTACCTCGACTGCCGCGTCGCATTGAGTGCTTCGATATCTCGCATCTGAGTGGGACAGGAGTCGTAGCCTCGTGCGTGGTGTTCATCGATGGACAGCCGCGCAAGAGCGAATACCGGACCTACAAAGTCCGCTCCGTTGGAAACGGGCGCTCAGACGACTTCAAGTCCATGAATGAGGTCGTCGGGCGTCGATACAGCCGGGTTGTCGAAGAAAATGGCCCTTGGCCGGATCTGGTAGTTATCGACGGGGGGAAGGGGCAGCTGTCCAGTTCCGTCCAGGCACTCGTGGATGTAGAGGCCTACGGTAAGTTTCCCGTGGTCGGCCTGGCCAAGCGATTGGAAGAAGTGTTCTTCCCGGGCGACACGGACTCGGTCTTCATTGCAAAAGACAGCGCCTCCCTGCAGCTCCTGCAGCGAGCTCGGAACGAAGCCCACCGCTTCGCCGTCACTTTCCAGCGCAAACAGCGCAAAAAGGATACATTACACACGGAACTGGAGGAGATCGAAGGTATCGGCCCCGCTACATCCCGCAAGCTGCTCCGGGCGTTCGGCTCGCTGAAGCGGGTGAAAGAGGCTTCGGAGCCACTCCTGGCAGAAACGGTCGGGCCGTATGCAGCGCGCCTGGTCAAGGAGTATTTCGATGGTGGGTCAGCAAATTCCGAGGCTGAAACGCAGAAATAATCACCCCGATACGATACGGCGCCCGGCGCGCTGGAATGCCGTCTCAATCTGCTAGTCCACAACGACAGGATCGAGTCGGGTGCCATCCCCCAGAAGGCCAACCATACACTCTTTAGCCGGTCGAAGACACTCCCTGAATATGGTCGGCAACGTTCGGTCGGACCTGTAACGACGTGCGGGGATGCGTAACTCCGTAATGACGCCTCCGCGGGATACCTTCGGCAGCGCCCTCGCTGACACGGTCGCGAAAAGCGGCAAACCCGTGGCGTGCCACGAGCGATGCGGCGCAGATCCGTGACGTTGGTGCGACTCCCGTGGCATGCGTAAACGTTTCTCCCGTCGTATCCGGACTCCTTCTCGAAACCACCATGTATATCAGCCCTGAATTGTTCCAGTTCCTGAGGGATCTGAGGGCGAATAACTCTCGGGAGTGGTTCAAGGACAACAAGAATCGCTACGAAAAGGATCTCAAGGAACCGCTTCTGGATCTGATTGCAGACTTTGCTCCTCTCCTGTCCCAATTAAGCCCACACTACCTGGCCATACCCAAGGCTTCGGGCGGCTCCCTTTTCCGGATCTATCGAGACGTCCGCTTTTCAAAAAACAAGAAGCCCTACAAAACGGCCGCTGGTATCCAATTCCGACACAAGGCGGGTAAGGATGCACATGCTCCGGGCTACTATCTGCACATTGAACCCGGTAATGTCTTCTACGCACTCGGCATGTGGCATCCAGCCTCTCCGGATCTGCGGGCTATCCGAAACCGGATAGATACCGCTCCTGATGACTGGCGGGATGTCCAAGAAGACCCGGATTTCACGCGGACCTATGAGTGGGCAGGGGATTCTCTGGTGAGGGCACCCAAAGGGTATGCTGTGGATCACCCGGACATCGAGGCCCTTCGCCGCAAAGACTTCATCGGCGTTGCCGCCATGCCTGAAGAGGATGCGGGCAGACCGGACCTCCTCCCTTTTTTGGCGTCCGAGTGGTCCAAGGGAGATGCCCTGATGCGCTTTCTGAGCGCTGCCGTGAACGTCCCGTTTTGACCCGACCTTCCAGCCATTTTGAACAGCAAAAAAGACCCATCATGAGCACCCTTTCCGAAATGCCAGAAGCAGGTACAAACGCCCCGGATTTTTCGGGGATAACCCAAGACGGATCAACCGTATCGAAGAGCGACTTCCACGGCCGTAAACTGGTCCTGTATTTTTATCCACGGGACAATACGCCAGGTTGCACGAAGCAGGCCTGCAACCTGCGAGATCACTGGAGCAATCTGCAGAAAGAGGGAATTGCCGTTATCGGTGTATCCGACGATCCGGTCGAAAAGCATGCCGGTTTTGCCGAAAAATATGAGCTGCCATTTCCTTTGATCGCCGACACCGAAAGGCAGATAATGTCCACATACGGCACGTATGGGCCGAAAAATATGTATGGAAGAATCGTAAAAGGCACCAAGCGCACTACGTTTCTGATCGATGAGGACGGTACGATTGTCAAGGTCATCAAGCGTCCGAAGACGAACGATCACGCCGCTGAGGTACTCGCGGGCTTTGGTATGAACGGCTGAGCGGGACCCTTCGGGGCGGTCTGAGGGCGGTGTAAAATCCACCCTCAGACCGCCCCAGGGAGGGCACCGAAAAATCAAGCAAATCAGGTCGTTTTTTTTCAACATCCGGCGTGTTGATAAGAAGTGGAGCGCGTGGATAAATACGGCCCGAATGAACTTGCCAGCTGGGACTTCTACTGCCTACCATGGGAGGACAAAATCAAAATCGACTCCCACCCCCTAGGACCCTGAGTGTTTGATGGCCGACCGATCCGAATTGCTGTGGCAGAGAAGCAAGGAAGCGCTGGCACAGGAACTTCCCACCCAACAGTTCCAGACGTGGATCCACCCGCTCACGTTGATCTCCGCCTCCGAGACAGGACAGGGGATTCACATGACGATTGGGGTTCCGTCGGACTTCCATCGTGAGTGGATCGATCGGGAATTCGTCAGCCTGATCCAAGGGGCGCTGGAAAACGCTGGCGAGAGTGCGGTCTCGTTCACGACGATGGTGGTTGCACAAGCCGAATCGGCATTGGAGACAACACCGGGGCAAGCGGAAGCCCGAGGTGCGTACGCGTCGGCTGATCGGCAAAGATCTTCGGAGATGCCGACCCCTCCGACGCGTCGTCAGGCTGATAGTCACCGCCCTTCCAACCCCGAAGCGCGGCGTAATGCCAGCACTCAGCAGGCGGATGCCCATCGGCCGTCCTCCCCCCTTGCGTTCCGTCCGGAGACGGTGCCGGGGAGTCTCCCGAGGACGCTCAATCCGAAATACTCCTTCGACAGCTTCATTGAGGCGGACTGTAACCGTTTGGCTCGTAGTGCCGGTGTAGCCGTAGCCAAGCGCCCGGGTGCAACGAGTTTCAACCCGTTCCTCATCTACGGCAAAGTCGGCCTGGGCAAGACCCACTTGGCCCATGCTATCGGCAATGACATCCTTGAGCACCAGCCTCGCGCGCAGGTCCTCTACCTCACGTCGGAAGCCTTTACCAACTACTTTGTCTACGCAATCCGGAACAATACCCTTGGCGAATTCACCCATGCTTTCCGCCAGATCGATGTATTGATCGTGGATGATATTCAGTTCTTTGGAGGCAAGGAAAAAACGCAAGAGCAGTTCTTCCACCTCTTCAACGAACTCCACCAAAGAGGCAAACAGATCATTCTGTGTGCCGACCGGAGTCCCGCCGAAATTGCGGGGATCGAAGAACGTCTCCTTTCCCGATTCCGGTGGGGACTGTCAGCTGACGTACAGCCGCCGGATCTGGAAACGCGAACCGCGATTCTTCAGCGGCATGCCCTCGAAGCAGGACTCGAGTTATCGGGCGAAGTCATCGATTACATCGCCTACAACGTCAAGGATAATATCAGACTGCTGGAGGGTGCCTTCAACAAATTGCTGGCCATGCACAGCGTGACCCGGCAGTCGGTGGATATTACGTTCGTGCAGGATGCCCTCTCCGATCTCATCGACAACCGGACGCGGAAGAGCATTTCTGCCTCTAGGATTCGCGATATCGTGGCCGAGTTTTATGATTTGGATACAGACCTCCTGATCGGTAAAAGCCGAAAACGCCCCATCGTCGATGCACGACAGGTGGCCATGCACTTTTGCAAGCAGATGACCCAGCACTCACTGGAAGCTATCGGGCGACGGTTTGGAGGTCGAGACCACTCGACCGTCATCCATGCATGCAAAGCGATCCAAGCGCGGATCGATACGGATGCTCGATTCGTCGAGGAGCTGGGACAGATTGAACAGCTGCTCAAAAACCGCGTGCTGCATTCCTGATCCGTCTTTTTCGAGCATGGTTTCGCCGCCGGATACCCCGTTGGAATCGAAATCCACTGTACGTATTATCGACGGAGCCCGTCTCAGCCTGACGTCGTTCAGGTAACATGTTCGGTACGCCGGCTCCCACGCGCCAATCCTTGTCTCCAGCCTGTCATGGGTCTCTTCAATTTTTCTACCGATGTCGCCATTGACCTGGGGACAGCCAATACGCTGATCTACATTCAAGGCAGCGGGATCGTTTTGAATGAGCCCTCGATCGTAGCTCTGAACCGATCCACTCGTAAGGTTATTGCCGTTGGGCACGAAGCGCAGCAAATGCACGAGCGTACCCATCGGGAAATCGAAACGATACGACCGCTGAAAGATGGCGTAATCGCAGATTTCGAAGTGGCCGAGCAACTGATCAGACAGCTGATCCGGAAAGTGCAGACCAATTGGCTCTCCGCAATCCGGCGAATGGTAGTGTGTGTGCCCTCGGGCATTACCGAGGTGGAAAAGCGGGCTGTTCGGGATTCTGCCGAGCACGCCGGCGCCCGGCAGGTCTATCTGATTGATGAGCCCATGGCCGCTGCCATTGGCATCGGACTCAACGTGGCTGAGCCGGTCGGCAACATGATCGTCGACATCGGAGGTGGTACGACAGAGATTGCTGTTATCGCACTCTCAGGGATCGTCATCGATGAATCGATTCGGGTTGGCGGTGACGAACTCGATAACGCCATCGTGCAGTATTTCAAACGGAACCATAACCTGCTGATCGGACACCGCACTGCGGAACGCATCAAGAAGGAAGTAGGAAGCGCCGTGGAATTGGACCCTGAGTTGGAACTTTCGGTCAAGGGCCGGGACTTGGTCAGTGGTATTCCCAAGGTTCGTACTATTTCGTCCGAAGATGTGCGCGAAGCGCTTCGAGAGCCGGTAGGCCAGATTGCTTCGGCCGTCATCCGTTGCCTGGAGCGTACGCCTCCTGAGCTAGGAGCCGATATACTTGAACGTGGCATTATGTTGACCGGCGGCGGCGCCATGCTGAAAGGATTGGACTCCATGATCCGGGGACGCGTGGACCTGCCCGTCTATGTGGCAGAAGATCCCTTGACCGCGGTCGTCAGAGGTACAGGGTCGGTGCTTGAGGATGTTGAGACCTACGAAAAAGTGCTGAGCTGAGCCAACGAACCTGTGCGCTCGTCGTTGTTTATCCACAGGTTGTCCACTTCTACGTGGAAGACGTGAATGGTGCTCTGGTCACAACCCATCTTCGGACGACGCTCACCCCATTTGGCATAAATGTCTAATTTACAGGATTTTACGCAATACATTTTTTTCGTAATGATCTCTTAACACCGTAAACAGCCTCATTTCCCACGTTTTCCACACGTCATTAACACGTCGAGGGGTCTTTTTTACGCGGTTTTCGAGAATCCACTGTTATTCACGAGATTCCTGCGTCAATCCCTGAATGAGCATTAGTGTAATGCTTCGTTGAGACAGTGTGACTCCGCGTAACCCCGGTGCCCGTTGGAGAACGACCAGCACGTGGGACTACACGCCCCTCCCTCCCTATCCACTTCCTGCTGAATCGTCGTGAAGCACTCTTTCCCACATGTCCTACTCCTGCTGATACTCTGTGGCATGATAGCGGCAGGTTGCTCCCGTGGCCCCGACCGGATATTGGTCTTTTCCCACACAGAAGCCTTCCGCCACGATCACATTCCCGTGGCCAAGCGCGCCATCCAGGAGCTGGGAACGAAGCTGGCCATGGTGGTGGACACGACCGAAAATCCGCTAGACTTCAACGATGAGAACCTGGACCGCTACGATGCTGTCGTTTTCCTCAGTACCACAGGAAACGTATTTGAATATGATCAGCAGGTGGCCTTCCAGCGCTTCATCCAACGAGGCGGCGGATTCCTGGGCATTCACTCCGCTAGTGATACCGAGTACAACTGGCCGTGGTACGGGCAGCTCGTGGGTGGGTATTTTGACGGGCATCCGGCCCAGCAAGAGGCCTCTCTGGATGTACACAGCCGAGATCATCCTGTTACGTCCCATCTTCCTGCGCGCTGGAACCGGTTCGATGAGTGGTACAACTTCCGCTTCGTAAACCCGGACATTGTCCCCCTGATCAGCATCGATGAAACCACCTACGATACCGGCACCAGTGAGTCTACTGGGGAATCCCATCCGATGGTCTGGTACCATCATTTTGATGGCGGCCGATCGCTCTATGTAGCTCCCGGACACACCTTGGAATCATGGGAGGAGGAGCCGTTCCTGCGCATGATTCAGACTGGGATGGAATGGGTTGTCTCGGATGACAATAGGCCGGAGATGCGCGCCAATCTGTCGCCGAATGAGCGAGACTTCGAAATCGAGGTCCTGGTGTCCAATCTCAATGAACCTATGGAACTAGCGCCCCTGCCGGATGGACGTGTTCTGTTCATTGAACGACCCGGCGCGGTTCATCTGGTAGACCCAAAGAGTGGGTCCGACACGGTCATCAACGAACTGGAAGTGGCCTATGGACTGGAAGACGGCCTGATCGGGTTGACCGTAGATCCGAACTTTTCAAGCAACGGTTGGACCTACCTCTACTACTCCCCCATCGGTGAAAGCGTAAACAGGCTGTCCCGATTCACGTTTGATGGCCAGCGACTCGACCTGGCATCAGAGGCGGTTCTACTGGACGTCCGGACGCAAAGGGACACCTGCTGCCATGCGGGTGGGTCCGTGACGTTCGGGCCTGACGGCAACCTGTTCCTATCCACGGGAGACAATGTCAATCCATTCGAGGCGGACCGGTACGCTCCCATCGATGAACGTCCCGGGCGGGCGCCTTACGATGCCCAGGGTACGAGTGCTAACAGCCAGGATCTGCGCGGAAAAATCCTACGGATACGGCCCGAGGCCGATGGGACATATTCGATCCCGGAAGGCAACCTGTTCGAGGACCCGGCCGAGGGCCGACCCGAGATATATACCATGGGCCACCGCAATCCATTCCGCATTTCCGTGGATAGCCGGACAGGGTGGCTCTACTGGGGCGATATCGGTCCGGACGCTCCCGAACCGGACCCTATCCGCGGTCCCCGTGGCTACGACGAAGTGAATCAGGCTCGCTCGGCCGGCAATTTTGGATGGCCTTACTTCCTGGCCGACAACCGGGCCTACGCCGACTGGGATTTTGCCGCCCAGCGTAGCAAGGGGTGGTTCGATCCGGCTGCGCCCGTTAATGATTCGCCCAACAATACGGGCGCGGTTGTCCTGCCGCCGGCGCAGTCTGCCTTTATCTGGTACCCTTACGCGCACTCGACCGACTTCCCGCTCATGGATCGCGATGGATTCGAGACAGCCTCCCGCAGTGCCATGGCAGGCCCTGTCTTTCACGCATCGGATATCGAATCGCCCTCCTTTCCGGCCTACTTCGAAAATCGTCTCTTCTTGCATGAATGGGAGCGACGCAAACTGCTGGTCGTCACCATGCGGGATAACGGAGACTACCATTACATGGAAGAATTCCTGCCATCGCACACGTGGGTGCGCCCCATGGACATGGCGTTCGGACAGGACGGCGCGCTCTATGTCTTGGAATACGGCGAAGCCTGGAATACCCGCAATGAAAACGCCACCCTCACCCGCATCACCTACAAACGATGACCCTCTCCAAGACCCCGCTCCTCGCGACCTGTGGCCTCTTCTTGGCCGTCAGCCTCTTTCAATCAGGCTGCACCACTGAAACAGCGCCGTCCGAAAAGGTCGACCCTGAAACAGGGCAGGTTACCCGCACCGGGATGGTCGCGGTTCCCGGTGGCAATGTCTTCTACGAGATCTCCAATCCCGACGCGGAAGGCACCCCCCTCCTCCTCATCCACGGTGGACCCGGCGGTACAAGTTGTGGCTTCGGTCTCATGGATGACCAGATACTGGACCGCCCCGTCATCCGCTACGACCAATTGGAAACCGGACGATCCGATCGACCGGGCCTGCGCGAACAGTGGAACATCAACCACTCAGTTGCCGAGATCGATGCCATCCGGCGCACGCTTGGGCTAGACACCGTCCACCTGATGGGATGGAGCTGGGGTGGCGCCGTGGCCGCTGAATACGTACTGGAAGGCGAACAGGAAGGTATCGGCGGCATGATCCTGGCAGGGCCGCTGCTGAGCACGCCTGTCTGGATTGAGGATGCCAATTATCTCCTGTCCACCATGCCCGAAGCGCTGCAAGCTGCGATTCGTACCCACGAAGCCACAGAGACGTACGATCATCCGGACTACATTGCCGCCACCGACTCGTTCTATGCTCGTTTCATGACGCCCCTCGGGCGTCCGCGGATTCCCGAGTGCGAGGGCGTATCGGGCAACAATGAGGTATACAACACCATGTGGGGACCTACGGAGTTTACGGCTACTGGAACGTTGTTGACCTACGACCGACGGGATCGTCTGCCTGATGTTGATGTGCCGGTCCTTATCATCTCCGGAGAATTTGATGAGGCCCGTCCCGAGACGATGGAG
>JAAZVD010000195.1 GCA_018623785.1 Bacteroidota bacterium
GAAGATCTCCGAATCAGACTGTCTGAAGAGCGCAGCACGATTTACAGGGAGCTCCAATTCCCGGGGCTCCCACCGGATGATTTCCATCTGGTCAATGACATCCTCCGGCAGGGGGATGGGTAAGGGCTCCGAGTCGCGTGAGGCCTGGTTCTTCAGTTGGCGGATATACCACGGGGTGTTAAGCAGGGACAAATTGGTCACCCGAACATCCTGACGCACGCCCTCCACCTCTTGCAGGTACCACAGCGGAAAGGTGTCGTTATCCCCGTTCGTGAAGAGGATGGCATCCTCCTCCAGTCCGACCAGCATGTTGTAGGCGTAATCGCCCGCTACGTAGCGTCCGCTGCGGTCATGATCGTCGTAGTTGACTACCATCATGAGCAGGGGTACGGCCACAAAAATGGCACCGGCCACGACCGTTACAGTGTGAGGTAGTGCTTCGGGCTTCAACCGCTCAGCCAGCTGGTCCGCCACCAGCCGCAACAGTCCCGTTGCACCGATTCCCACCCAGATACTGAAGGCGAAAAAGGAGGCCACGTATGCGTAATCCCGCTCCCTCGGTTGAAAGGGGGTCTGGTTCAGGTACAGGATGATCCCGATCCCAGTCACGAGGAACAGTACGAGCACCGAAAATGCCCTGCGCCAGTCTCGCATGAAGTGGAAGGCGGCTCCGATCAGCCCCAGAAGCAAAGGTAAGCCGTAGTAGGCGTTGCGCGAAGCCTCCTCTGATGGTGTCTGATACAGGTATTGGCTTGTTTCCGCAGCCGAAAACCCTGTAATGGCTGGCGCATCCTGGACATCCGATGCCCTGCCAACGAAGTTCCACAGGAAGTAACGCACGTACATGTGTCCCACCTGATAACTCCAGAAGTAGTCTCCATCGGAGTTGTACTGGCTGTAGGCACGCATGTGGTTCGGATCCTGCGAGTGACGGCGCGGGAACCACTGTTCTCGACGGGTATCAATCGTACCGGTCTGGTTGTCGTAGGTGTAGCCCTTCAGAAGGGGCGTTTCCCCGTACTGTTCGCGCTTCAGATAGGACACGATGGCTTCGACCGTTTCCGGGTCATTTTCGTCAATTGGAGGATCAGCAGCCGACCGGATAAAGATCAGGGCATAGGATGAATATCCGATCAGGACCACCGTCACACAGATCATGACGATGTTCAAGGCCTGCATCCCGCGACTCTGACTCCACCAGATACCGAAGCCCAAAAGGCCGAAGAGGGCCAGCATACCGAGGGCTGGTGCCGAGGAATCACCGATGATTCCCGGAAGCCACTGCACAATACCTGGATAGACCACCAGGAAGGCAACCGACGAAATCAGTCCTGTGGTTACGATGCCGATCCAGCGCTGCTTCGTATCCCACTCAGGATTTTCAAACTCGATAAAGAACACAATCAGGGCTACGAAAAAGATAGCCAGCAAATTCAGCAGGTGTACCCCGATGGCCAATCCGAACAGATAGGCAATCACTATCAAATAGCGGTTGGTAGCCAGCCCGAAACGGTGCTGGCCGCCCGTCAGGCGTTCCTCCTCCAGCGCAGCCTCTTCGCGCCACTTCAGGATCAGCCATACCACGAGTGCGGTAAAGAGCATGGACAGGGCGTATACCTCGGCTTCCACGGCGTTGAACCAGAAGGAATCCGTAACGGCGAACGTGCAAGCTCCGATCACACCGCCTGCAAGAGCCACGACACGGTCCAGCCGGCTCCACGTGGAAGGGGCGCCCTGCCATTCGCGGATAAGGCGCACAATGACCAGATGCAGCAGGAGCACGGTCAGAGCACTCGAGACTACCGAGACAAGGTTTACTGCGATGGCCACGTAGTCGCTGGGCACGAACATCGAAAACAGCCGGCCCACCAGCATATAGAAGGGGGCCCCCGGCGGGTGGGAGACCTGCAGGCGGTTGGCGATGGCGATGAACTCACCCGAGTCCCAGAAGGACGTGGCCGGTGCTACGGTAAGCAGGTACAGGACCAGCGAATAGATGAAGACCAGGGCGGCTACAATCCTGTCAGTGCGATAGGCGTTCATCAGCAATCGGGTAATGGTCGAAAATGGCTCTGCAGCGGCAATGCACCTGCTATGAGGCAACAAGGATCTATAGCGGCAATGGGGCCGGCTGCGACGCGAATTAGCTCTATGGCTGCAATACGGCCGCTACAACGCGGTCCCTTCCGGATTGGTTCACGTTCCGGATGGCTTTTTCGACGGCCCATCCTGCCTACTGGGAGGTGCCTTATGACTCCTTATTCATGCGCTCGGACGTCTTTTCCGATCCAAGCACCAACACGATTTCGCCCCTTATCCTGGTCTGGGATTCGGCCCATTCGAGCAACTCAGCCAGTGTACCACGCCGGAATTCTTCGAACTTCTTGGAGATTTCCCTGGCTATGACGGCTTGGCGCTGATGGCCCGCAGCTTCGGCCAGCTGCATAAGTAGTTTCCTCAGGCGATGCGGGGATTCGTAGAGAACGACGGTGCGCTCTTCCGCTACTAAGGCCTCGATCCGGGTTTTGCGACCTTTTTTGGGAGGCAGAAAACCTTCGAATACGAATCGGTCCGTAGGCAGGCCGCTCGCGGCAAGGGCGGGGATAAGCGCCGAGGGGCCAGGCAAGGCATTGACTGCCAAGTGGGCATCCAAGGCAGCACGCACCAGTAAGTACCCAGGGTCTGAAATGCCGGGCGATCCCGCATCCGAGATGAGCGCCACATCCTGACCCCGGATCATCATCTCCACGAGACGGGATGCCTTGCCATGTTCGTTGTGCGCGTGGAAACTGGTGGTGGGGGTCGTAATTCCGAAGTGCGACAGGAGGACGCCCGACGTACGAGTGTCCTCGCAGGCAATCAGATCCACCTCGCGAAGCGTCTGAATGGCACGCTCGGTCATATCCGAGAGATTCCCGATCGGGGTCGCTACGAGGATCAGGTGGCCAGGGCGTTCTACGATCATAGTGTTTGGGATCAGTCTCGAGATGCTGCCGACGCTGGCCTGCGCCAACTCCCGGTCAAGAATGCGGGCAGGGAAAGTGCGGGGATGGTTCTCAGATCCCGCCAGGCAACGAAGGTGAGCCACATGGCCAACAGACCGGTTACGATATCGGCTATCCACATGCCCAACCATGGTTCCAAGAGGCCCCGGTCAGCCAGTTTTTCACCATTGGCCAGGGATACCCAGTGGAACAGGAAAACGGCGGCGGCCAAGGCCGCCGCCATGCCCATGCCACCTTTGCGAACATAGAGACCGATAGGCGCTCCGATCATCATGAAAATGAAACAGGCAACGGCGATAGAGTACTTCTTGTGTATCTCCACGCGGTAGCGATCTGCTCGCTCATGGGCCCATTGAATATCCTTGCGTGCCGATTCAGCGCGAGCACGGGCGCCCCGAATGGAGCGCACAATGAGGTCTTTCCGCTCCGTTCCAACGACTTTTTGCTGGGCTCCCTGGGAAAACGGTATGTTCAGGGAGCGCACAGGCACAGCTTCCTGCGCCGCCAGACGCGCCTCGTCACGCACCGGGAAACCGATTTCCCGGTGCGTAAGCGCTCCGGAACCGAGATCCTGTGCAAGTTCCTTCAGCACAGACCGGCTCCGCTCAGCCGTTTGCTCAAGGGAATCCACCAGGGCCTGCATTTCGCTGGAGGCCATGGTACGATCCGTGCGACGCCCCTGTGTCGGGTCTGTCCGGGTGAAGTTGAGATCCTCAAGTGAGATCCGCATAACATGCCGATCGAAACTTAGTCGCTCGTACCGGTCGGAGCTCCCGCTGCCCGGGGGACGCTTTCGATGAACCTCGCCATCGAATAGAACCAGCGTCAGTGTCGCGCCGTCCGTGATAGGCTCGAGAGTCCCCCGGGCAGCGTGAATGTCGGTACGGAAACGGGCTCCCTCCGAATAGTCGAAGATGGTTATGTCTCTCCAGTGATCAGTTTGATTCGGTGGAATGTCTCCGACGAGGATGCGGTAATCCGTGATGCCGTCGTAGAAGACGCCGGCCTGAAGATCGA
>JAAZVD010000196.1 GCA_018623785.1 Bacteroidota bacterium
AATATAGACAAGGTCAGGGGTGGGTAACCACCAGTTTGTGTTCAATGCGGCCCAGCAGCCGAACCAGGGTATCGTGCCCAAGGCGCTTTTTCGCTTTTTGGAGACTGAACCACTTTACCTTGGTAATCTGCTCGGACCGTTGCGGAACGAATGATGAAGCCGTAGTCGTCATGTGATACCAATGCGTGGTCTTGACAATGAACCGGTCTTTTTCCACGAACCCATGGACGGTCGTATCCAGGAAGGAGTGTACGGCCACTTGTCCGATTCCCAGCTCTTCCATGACCTCTCTGCGGGCGCATTCCTCAATACCCTCGCCTTTGTCCCGCTTACCTTTGGGGATATCCCAGCGTCCCTTCCGATAAATGAGCAGGACCTTCAGTTTTCGCCGGCCCATTCGGGTTACCACGCCGCCGCCGGCCATCATTTCCTTTGGACGCCGATAGGGCTTACGATTCAGAATGGCTGCTTTCGGGATGCCGTGAACCTGGCCGCTCAACGTGGCTGGAATCCGCGTGGCGTCCACGACATAGACGTTTCCCCGCCGATCCTTTTTGGCCATGGCTAGGCTTCGATACAGCCTGGACGCATCGAAGGCATCGGATCCAACCCCTCCTTTGATCTCCTTCGGGGAGGCAACGTAGAAGTACAGCATGGGATGCGTCTTGATAGCGGACTCTCGTGGCGTTTGGCGTTGGATGGGACCCTCTGACAGCGTGGATCTTCTGACCGTGTGGATTTTTTACGGCGTGGATCCCTGGCGGCATCGGCTCGCACGACGGCGTGGCCACGCCAAAGATATTATGTTGCAAAGGCACCTGCATCCACGTGGTTCTTGCAAACCCCACTTTTTTGCCACATTGTTACCTCCTCACGATCCAGGTGCTTATGGACAATACCATCGAAGGGGTCCTGCTTCTGGGCGGGCGTTCCACCCGTTTCGGCAGTGACAAGATGACCGCGGTGCTGGACCAGGGGCCGCTCTATCACGCTGCCTATGGCGCGCTCAGTAGCGTATGCTCCCGTATTCACCTGTCCCTGGCCCGTCCGGATGCCGATAGTGTGCCGCCGCCCGATGTGCCAGGCTGTACCTGGGGTGTTGTAGCGGATGTGGTTGCGGATCAGGGTCCGCTCGGCGGTATTCATGCCGTTATGCGCGGGCGGAAGGCAGACCTTCTGGTCGTTGCAGGAGACCTTCCGGCCTTGCGGCCGGCCTCTCTTGCACGCATCCTCCGCATGGCTTCCGAATCTGATGCGGCCTTTGTAGGTGCGTGCGCGCGCGGATCCAGGCGCAAACAACCCCTGTGCGGGCTTTGGCGACGTGTGCTTTTAGAAGAGCTTACGTCGTATCTGGCAGCGGGGGGGCGCAGCGTATTCGGATTTGTGGAGCAGATACCGGCTGAGTGGGTGGATCTGGAAGATGCCGACCTAACCAACATTAATCGCCCCGGGGATCTGGACCTTTTGACCCGGATGTCTTAACCTGTAATTACAAGTGCACTCGTGTAGCCAGGAACCTGTGGTTTTCGTGGCATACCCGGTACGACACGCTGCGGTGGCCTTGGCTCCCGCCGTTCCTTTCACGCTTCCCAGACGGGCATGAATTACGGTTTCCTGATCAACAACGACGCCTGTATCGGGTGTCACGCCTGCTCGACGGCGTGTAAGAGTGAAAACGAGGTGCCCCTCGGTGTGCAGCGCACCTGGGTCAAGAGTGTCGAAACGGGGCAGTACCCGAACGTGACCCGTTCTTTCCAGGTCACGCGCTGTAACCATTGCGCCAACCCGCCGTGCGTTCGCATCTGTCCCGTCACGGCCATGTACCAGCGCGAGGATGGGATCGTCGAGTTCGATCCGGATGTGTGTATCGGGTGTAAGGCCTGCATGCAGGCCTGCCCCTACGATGCCATCTACATCGATCCTGAGTCCGGAACGGCTGCCAAGTGTCACTACTGCGCGCACAAGGTGGATCTGGGTCTGGAGCCTGCTTGCGTGGTAGTGTGCCCCGAGCACGCCATTCTGGCCGGGGATCTTGATGATCCCACGACGGAAATTGCCCAGACCGTGGCCAAGAACAAGGTGACGGTGCGCAAGCCCGAGCAGGGTACAGCGCCTAAGTTGTACTACATCGGGGGCGAAGACGTGGCCATGCACCCGACCGCCACCGAGCGCACGCCTGAGACCTTTGCCTGGGCCGACGTCCTTCCCCTGCACGGAGACGCCGGTGGGGATGGACACGCCTCCAAACCGCCAAAAGCATCCGGTCGCACGTCCGACTCCGGTACCCCATTACGCGCCAGCGGACTGCAGGGCGACCCCGTGGGCGGCCCTATCCAGATCGGCGAAGGCCGCATGGCCGAGCAGATGACCCAGGTTGTCTGGAATGCTCAGCACAAGGTGCCGTGGCATTGGCCCGTTCCGGCCTACCTCGTTACGAAAGGCATCGCGGCTGGTCTTTTCCTGATCCTCTCTCTCCTTGGGCCGATTGCCGGCATTACCATCGAAGGAGCGGACATGCTGGCCGCTTCGTCGGCATCGCTTTTCTTCCTGCTGGTCACAACCGCCCTCCTGGTCTACGATCTGGAGCGTCCCGAGCGATTCCTGCGCATCGTCCTTAGGCCGCAATTCAAGTCGTGGCTGGTGCGCGGCGCGTACCTGCTCATCGGCTTCAGCGGACTTATTTCCCTATGGTGGGCCGGCGAACTGGCCACGACGCTTGGATGGTATACGTTCGACAGTCCGGATTGGCGGATATGGGTCATGATTCCTGCTATCCCGTTCGGTATCGGAACGGCCATCTACACGGCGTTCCTCTTCGGCCAGGCCGAAGGACGGGATTTGTGGCAGAGCCCGCTGCTTCCGATACACATGCTCATACAGTCTATAATGGGTGGTAGCGCCTTCCTGCTCATTCTTGACGCTGTTGTCGGCTTCCACGTCAGTGTGGCCGCCCTTGTGCAGACCACCTTCCTGGTCAGCGTAGGTCTGGATCTGGCCGTGACGCTTCTGGGCGAGTTCGGCATGCCGCACGCCTCCGAGCAGGCTGCCCGCGCTGCCCACATGATCACGAAAGGCCGCTACGCCCGCTCGTTCTGGCTCGTTGCAATCGTTATGGGTCACATCGTGCCGCTGTTCATGGGATTCTATCCGGCGTGGATAGCTGGCGTACTGGTCCTCGTGGGCCTCTATGCCTTCGAGCATGCCTACGTCACGGCTCCACAGGAACTCCCCAACAGCTGATCGCGCGGGTTCCATCCAGTACGATCCCCAATTCAAGCCGAACACCACCATGGCAACGAACAAAAACACAACCAGCGATCATCGGGGAGACGGGGCTGCATTCGGCCTGCCGAAATTTGCAGAAGCGGGGCGCGCTCCTGAGAAGATTGACATGACCACCGTCATGCACCCCGATGGGCGCATGAGCCAGTACCCTCCGGTGGAGAAATGGGACGATTGGGTTGAATGGGATGGCAAACAGTGGCCGAGAAAGGTGGCTCGTCACTACACGCTGGTCCCCACGGTCTGCTTCAACTGCGAAAGTGCCTGTGGCCTTTTGGCTTACGTGGATCGGGAGACGCTGGATATCAAGAAATTCGAAGGCAATCCCAAGCACCCGGGCTCGAGGGGCCGCAACTGCGCCAAGGGACCGGCCACCATCAACCAGGTTTACGACCCCGAGCGCATCCTCTATCCGCTCAAGCGTGTCGGAAAGCGCGGCGAAGGCAAGTGGAAACGGATTACGTGGGAGGAGGCGCTTTCTGAAATAGGCGAAAAAATGAATGCCTCCCGCCAAAAACGGCGTGATGGTATCATGTATCACGTCGGTCGGCCGGGTGAAGACGGCTACACGAACCGCTGGATCCAGGCCTGGGGCGTGGATGGGCACAACTCCCATACGAACATCTGCGCGGGTGGCGCGCGGGCCGGGTATTTTGCGTGGTCAGGCTTTGACCGCCCCAGCCCGGACCACGCCAAGGCCAACGTGATCCTGCTCATCTCCAGCCATCTGGAGACA
>JAAZVD010000197.1 GCA_018623785.1 Bacteroidota bacterium
AGCCCAGACCCATCTTGCGGACCGACCAGACATCGGCCTGCCCCTGATCAGTGAGCACATCCACAACAGCATGGGACGGTGCGCCCCGCTCCCTCAAGTGCCGCCGGAGACGATCAATTTTTGAGACGATCTCAGCCTCGCTGTCCCCCTGGAATTCCGTGATCAGGATCGAATTCGGCTGGCCCTCGACGAACCCTTCCAGCTTTTTGCGCCACATGGGGCTCTGCCGACACATCGACATGCCCAGGTGGTCCAGCAGTTCCACGGCGCTGGGCTCCACCTCCAGAATGACCTGCACCGTCTCGAGCGCACGCACGATGTCGTCGAAATGCACAATGGCCAGGCCCGTCTTCTTCGGGAGCGGGACGAGATCCAGGGTCATGGATTCGATGAGGCCCAGCGTGCCTTCCGCCCCACAGAACAGCCGCGCCAGGTTGCGCCCCGGGGGATGATCGAGCAAGAACGAGACCCCGTCCTGCGTGAGCCGGTCCAGATTGTATCCGCCACAGCGGCGCCAGTGTGCGGGCGTATCCCGACGGATGATGTCCCGGGATGCGGGATCCGTGAGCAGGGCGTGCATCTCCCGGTAGATGGTCCCTTCTAGCCCGGTCCGCTCTGCGCGAGAAGCAAACTCCGCTTCGGAAAGATTGGACACCGATGTGCGCGAGCCATCAGACAGGATGACCTCCATGGCGTGCACGTGATCGGCCGTCATGCCGTAGCAGATGGAGTGGCTGCCCGTCGAGTTGTTGGACACGATGCCGCCCATGGCCGCCCGGTTCGAACTGGCAGGGTCGGGACCGAACAGCAGCCCTTCGTCACGAAGGAATCGATTCAGGTGATCCAGCACCACGCCTGGCTCCACGGTCACCCGACGATTTTCCCGGTCCAGATCCACGATCCGGTCCAGATGCCGGGTGACATCCACGATGATGCCGCGCCCCACGGCTTGCCCGGCCAGACTGCTGCCGGCCGCGCGTGCGGTCACAGGAATCTTGAATCGCGCCGCCTCTTCCATGACGGCCTGCATCTCATCCCGGTGCTTCGGGATGACCACGGCCGCGGGCTCCACGTGGTAGATACTGGCGTCCGTAGCGTAGAGCATCCGCTGGTATTCATCGGTGCGGACCGAATCCCCGATGCGCTGCTGGAGCGCCGCCATGCAGGAAGTGATCTGTTCCTGCGATACTGTTGATGGTGCTTCCATTCCTCTATCGGTGCAACACGTCCTTGAGCGCGGCCAGAAGGAGCATCACATTTTCAGGCCGGCTGTTGAAGCCCATGAGTCCCACGCGCCAGACCTTGCCGGCCAGTTCGCCCAGGCCACCAGCAATCTCAATGTTGTATTCGGACAGCAGCGTCTTGGCCACCTGGCCTGGATCCACGCCATCCGGCACCTTTACCGTGGTCAGGCTCGGCAGGCGAATCTCCTCATCCACGTGGCAGGACAGACCCATGTCGGCTAAACCATCCCAAAAAAGGCGCGCAGTGGACTTGTGGCGTTCCCAGCGGGCTTCGAGACCTTCGTCTGCAATCAGGCGCAGCGCCTCTCGAAGACCATAGTTCATGTTGATGGGCGCCGTGTGGTGATACGTGCGCTCCGATCCCCAGTATTTGCCCACCAGGGACATGTCCAGATACCAGTTGGGCACCGGCTTGGATCGCTTCTCGAGGCGTTCGAGGACGCGCGGGCCGAGGGTCAACGGCCCGAGGCCCGGAGGGCAGGAGAGGCACTTCTGCGTTCCCGCGTAGGCGGCATCCACGCCCCAATCATCGAGGAACAGCTCCACGCCGCCCATGCTGGTGACGGTGTCGATGAGCAGCAGGCAGTCGAACTCGTCGCACAGCTCCCGCACACCTTCCAGAGGCTGCCGGGCGCCCGTTGACGTCTCGGCATGAACCAAACCCAGGACACGCGGCCGGCACGCTTCCATGTGGCTTCGGATCGTATCCAGGTCGAAGGCCGTTCCCCAGGGCGCGTTCATGCGCGTAACCTCGGCGCCATAGCGCGAAGCCATGTCCACCATGCGCAGCCCGAAATAGCCATTGCACCCGACGAGGACCGAATCGCCCGCCTCAACCATGTTGGCCACAGCCGCCTCCATGGCCGCACTCCCTGTGCCCGATACCGGGATCGTGACGGGGTTGTCCGTCTGCCATACATATTTCAGGAGCGACTGCACCTCATTCATGAGGTCGATGAACGTTGGGTCGAGGTGACCCACCTGCCGATTGGACAGAGCCTGCAGCACGCGGGGATGGGCGTTCGAGGGACCGGGACCCAGCAAGAGTCGTGGAGGCGTGTCCAGGTCGCGCGTAGAAATGCGGTGCCTGTCGGAAATACGATGATTGTCAGAAACCGGCATGCGGCAACAAGTAGGTCGAATGGATGGTACAGTTTGGAGGAGGTTAGGGCGCACGGACATCGATATCCACCCCACAGAACGATTCTGCGGACTACCCGCATGATTCTTTCCGAAAGGTAACCTCATCATAGAGCCGAAGTCCTCTCCTTACTCTACACGCAATACCCAAGTTATCATGTCCAGATCTTCCAGAATCGGCTCATGGACCCTGCACACCGTTGAAACCGGACGCTTTGGCCTGGACGGCGGCGCCATGTTCGGCATCGTCCCCAAGCCCCTCTGGGAAAAACGGATTGGCGCAGACGAACTGAACCGGATCCCGATGCACGCGCGCTGTCTGCTCCTGACCTCAGCAGATCGGTGTGTCCTGATTGATAACGGTATCGGTACCAAGCAGGACCAGAAATTCCGGAAGATCTATGCGTTGGACGACGAAACGATGAACCTGGACGCCTCCCTCCAAGCGACCGGATTCCACCGAAGCGACATTACGGATGTCATCCTGACCCACCTCCACTTCGACCATTGCGGGGGCAGCACAGAATATGTGGACGGTACGCTGCGCATCGCCTTCCCGAACGCCACATTCCACGTGCAGCGCCAGCACTGGGACTGGGCGCGGCAGGGCAACGTCCGGGAAAAGGCCTCATTTTTTCCGGAAAACCTGGATCCGCTGGCGGAATCAGGACAGCTCAACCTGATTGACGGCCGACATGATCTGTTCGAAGGCGTTGATCTGATTCCGGTTGACGGGCACACCAAAGCCATGCAGCTGGTCCGAGTCCATGATGCCGACCGTTCTCTCCTCTACGCAGCGGACCTTCTTCCTACGCATGCCCACCTCGCCCCGGCGTGGAACATGGGCTATGACCTCTGGCCGATGACCACCATCGAAGAAAAAGGACGATTACTGGAGCAAGCTATCCGGGATGGATGGCAGCTGTTCTTCGAGCACGATCCTACTGTAGGACTGTGCGACGTTGTCATGGGCGAGCGCGGCCCCGAAATCGCTCATCCGAGGCCGTTGAAAGACCTGTAATCCCGGCCGTCAATACTACGGCTTAGAGGGCTTGAGCAAAGAGGCGCCCACAGACACCCGGTTCGTGTATTCCAAGCCGAGCAAATCGGCTACCGTAGCGGCCATCTGGTCCTGATATATTACTGATATATCAGAAGAGTCCCCACTGGAGGGGTCTGGAGAGCCCTTTTCGCCGCCGTGTGGGAAACCAGGACCCAAAGCGGCCGCCCAGATGGCCGAGGAGCCTATCCAGTCGATGCCGTGCCCTATCCACCGATCTTCGACCCCGCGGCCATGATCGGTCGTAATCAGGAAGGTGGTACGACCGGCATACTCCGGATCCTGCTCTACCCACTCCCACAGGTCCCGGATGAAGGCGTCGGTGCGGTGGGCCGCATCGAGGTAGTGCCGGTAATCGCCGTCGTGGGCAAAGTCATCGGTCTCTCCGTAGGATATGTACAGGAGGCGCGGCCGGTCCTGCTTCAGTGTCTCCAATGCATAGTTATGGGTGAAAACATCCAGGCGCACCGATGTCCAGGGCGTATTCTCCTATCCGGGATACAACGAGGTCCTGACCGGCTTTGCCGACGAAGCCATCGACTCCAACAACAAGATTCCCAACGCCAACGAAAC
>JAAZVD010000198.1 GCA_018623785.1 Bacteroidota bacterium
ACATCGGACAGCTTTTTCATTTCCGCATCGCTGAGCTCGAAAATCGTCCCGCAGCCAACCAGGCGGCTAGCCTCACCCTCGGGGAGGACCAGTGAGGGAGCAATAAAGACATGGTCAATCGATGCTCCGGCATCTATGGCCGCCATAACGGATCGCCATCCTTCCACTTGAAAGGTCCCGTTCATGTCGCGCCCTTTGCGGCGCACCAACGCGGCTGCGTCCTTCAATTGTCGGGCGGTGGGTACGGCCATGCGACGGCGTAGATGGATGAATGGTGAAGATTGGGGGAGAATCGTCTGGGATGCAGGAGGTTTCCATACAGGCGTTCATACCTTCTGCCGCCACGATTCGGCTTCCTCTGCGGGAAGTGGTTTCCGGCTTTGTTATCTACCTTTGATCCGATTCTCCTCACCGAATATCCGGTTCTGGAAGCGCTTTTCCATCCGGCACATGCATCCTGATGAAATTCACCGATCCCCATCGTAAGGCCGTCTACTCGGAACCTGCTCCCATCAAGCGCAGCCACGAAAATCCGTTCGAAGCCATGGTTGAGCGCTTCGATATTGCGGCCAAGATCCTCGAACTGGATGAAGGTTTCTACGAATACTTGGTAACGCCGGCTCGGGTGCACATTACCGCTATCCCGGTCGTCATGGATTCGGGTAAAATCAAGATGTTCGAAGGCTACAGGGTCATTCACAGTGACATCCTGGGTCCCTCGAAAGGCGGTATCCGGTATGCACCCGATGTAAACCTGGACGAGGTAAAGGCACTCGCCTCGTGGATGACGTGGAAATGCGCCATCGTGGATGTGCCCTTCGGCGGCGCCAAAGGCGGCGTCATCTGCAACCCGCGCGAAATGAGCGGTGCCGAGCTGGAGCGCTTGACGCGGCGCTATGCGGCCAACCTGGCCGACGTATTCGGTCCGGACAAGGACATCCCCGCGCCGGACATGAACACCAACGAGCAGATCATGGCGTGGATTCTGGATACCTACTCCATGTCGGTAAAGCGCACCGAACCGGCCGTTGTCACAGGCAAGCCGATTGCCTTGGGCGGATCCCAGGGACGACGCGAAGCCACGGGACGAGGCGTCATGACGGTTACGCTGGCTGCGATGGAACGCCTGAACATGCAGGTAGCCGGCAGTACCGTTGCCGTTCAGGGCTTCGGAAATGTGGGCTCTGTTGCCGCCGACCTGCTCACACAGCAAGGCTGCAAGGTCGTTGCCGTCAGCGATGTCTCGGGAGGATATTACAACGAGAACGGTCTGGACATCCAGGCAATGATGACCTACTCCGCGGAACACGGTAACAGCCTCGAGGGCTACCCCGACGCCGAGCCGATCACCAACGACGAGCTCCTGGCCCTCGAGGTGGACGTGCTCGCACCGTGTGCCAAGGAAGATCAGATCACGAGCCAGAACGCGCATACGATCCAGGCAAAGATCATCTCCGAGGGAGCCAACGGGCCCACATCGCCCGGCGGCGACCGTATTCTGGCCGAAAAAGGTGCGCTGGTCATTCCGGACATCCTGGCCAATGCAGGAGGCGTCACAGTCTCCTACTTTGAATGGGTTCAAGACCGTCAGGGCTACTTCTGGACCAAAGATCGCGTAGAGCGACGCCTCGACCGTATGATGCGCAAGGCGTTCGACGACGTCTACGACCGGGCGGAGACGCACGATGTCACAATGCGTATCGGTGCCTATGTCCTGGCCATCAAGAAAGTGGCTGACGCGCTGAAGCTGCGAGGGATCTACGCCTGACCTTGGCGGAGTTGATAGCGGGTAAGGTTGATTGTGGGCAAGCCTGATTGCATCTTGCCATCAGCACTTTCAACCACGTCCATGCGCCTGCTGTCCCTTCTACTTTTTGGTTTACTAGTAATCGCCCAGCACTCTTATGCCCAGTCTTCGATGCAGCCTCCCTCACATGAGGCCCTGCTCGCGGGCGTAACAGAGCGCTGTCTCGAACAGGCTGTAAGCGGCCACACAGCTTTCCGATTCCTTGCGCAGGGAGCGACAGATCGCGTGGCGTCCCCCTTGGTGGCCCGATGGACCGCACAGGAACGGACTGTATACCTAGAGCCATCAGAGGCGCCCGTGCCCCTACTCGTTGTGACCACCGATCGCAGCGATGTTACCCTCTACCGTGCCGATCGCAACGCCGTGCGCCGCGAGGTGATGGTGGACCTGACCTGGTGGCTCTCTTCCGCCGGCGGAGACGTGCTTGACACGCAAACATGCCGGGACGCTGTTTCTGACCGAATCAGCCGTAGTCAGGCCAGAGCGCTTGCCGTGGAGGGAAGCCCCATCTTCGACCCCGGCCTGCCGGCTCGATCGCGGGTCTGGGCAGGAATAGAGCGGACCATGGAGCCGGTCATCCTTCTCGGCGCCACAGCCATCGGTACCTACCTGCTCTTCAATCTCCGCAGCAGGCGCAGCGATACCGGATGAAGCGCACCTCGCGACATTCCTTGGGTATCCGTGAGGTGAAGCTCCTTTGGGCCCTAGTGCTACTTCAGGCCTGTGCGGTGCCTGTACCTCCGACGGGTGGTCCACCGGATACAACGCCGCCCATGCTGGTTGCCTCCGAACCCGTTTCAGGGTCCGTAAATGTGGTCACGGATCGGTTAGTCTTCGTTTTTTCAGAGCCCATCGATCGGTCCTCGTTCCAGTCGGCTTTCTCCATCACGCCTGAACTCGAAGGACCCATCGATATCCGGGGCTCCAGCCGGCGGGTGGAAGTATGGCTTCCTGAAAAACTGCGCGATGCAACAACCTATCGGATAACGTTGGATATCTCGCTGCGGGATCAGCGGCGCGTATCGCTCGCGGCTCCCGTTACCCTGGCCTTCTCGACCGGATCGGAACTGGATCGGGCCCGGCTTTCGGGACGTATGGTGTATGCTGCGGATGGTGCAGCAGCCTCCGGAGTGGACGTTTTGGCGTTTGCAAGCGCGGATTCAGCCGACATGACCGCAGGGCCGCTCTACAGGACCCAAACAGGTACGGACGGCCGCTTCGTCATCGACTACCTGGCAAACCGATCCTTTTTTGTCGTAGGACTGCGCGATGCCAATGGCAATCGACGTATGGATGAAGGGGAATGGGTGGCTGTACCCCCCAAAGAACGGATACAGGCCGACACGACCGATTACGAGATCCCAACGCCGTGGGTATTGTACCGCCCCGACCTGACTTCTCCCACGGTGGAGCGCGTTCGAGCCGTGGCCGAGAATGACATCGAGATCCGCTTGTCGGAGCCGCTAGCGTTGTTTCTGGATGAAAGCATGCCTGATGGGCACGTTCTGACCCTGGCCGACTCCACGGGTACGCGGCGCCAGGATCTGGCTGAGGTATGGTTCAAGGAGGACCGACCCCGAACGCTGTATGCCTTGGCAGACGAACTCACGCCTGGCCGATGGTCCCTCTCTGGATCGTTGGCACTCTCGGATTCGAGCGGTAATCCAATCCAGGATTTTCGCCTGGAATTTGACGTCCCGGAAGGGTTGCCGACACCCGAGCCGGTGGATTTTCTGCGCTGGACGCCCGATTCACTATACGCCGAGGGGGAGGGTGCCGTACGAACCGTATGGCCCATGGAGCAGCCCGGGCTGCGACTGACGCGACCGGCTATGGGCGTAGACTTCTCGTTTGCTGACACTAGTGGTACCGTATTGCCTTGGTCCAGTATTCAAAGGGATGCAACCGGATACGTGTGGATGGCCGTGTCAGAGGACCCGTACGCCGTCATGATGCGCCTACCCGGGCAGGATTCCACGTTCTCGTTGCAACTCGAAACGGCCTCCATGCGGCAACTTGGCGCACTGGGCATCACTCTGAAACAGGGAGCACAGCCATCACCAACCATAAAAGCGCATCTGTATCACATTGAGGGCCGGGGGCAGCGGCTGGCTACAACGGTCGCTGAAGGAGATCTCATCCTTTTCCGGGAGCTGCCGGGCGGCTTGCGGGGCCGGATCGTGGTCTTTGACGATCAGGATGGGGATGA
>JAAZVD010000199.1 GCA_018623785.1 Bacteroidota bacterium
AAGCGCTCAACGCACCGATAGAGGTCGGCCACAAGGCGGCTGTCGTATGCCATATGGGCAACGTGGCTTTCAAGACGGGACGCAAGATCTACTGGGATCAGGGAAGCCGTGCCTTCGTGGGAGATAACGAAGCCAACGCGCTGACATCGATCGAATACCAGAACGGCTGGGAGATGCCCGGGTACCGGTTATAGCGGAACCGAACACCTTTCCATGTCCAGGATGGGGCGTGTAGGGATTTGTTGCAGGCCCCGATTCCGGTTTTCCCTCGCAACGCAACTGCCAGCGGTATGTCTGGCGGCGGCGTAGCGTCAGCGCTGTATGGTGATCAGCCGCCCCTCGATGCGCACCTTTGAAAAGCCGTATTGGGCGCCAATCCAGCGCAGGGTTTCCCGCCGGTAAATGAAGACGTGTGTCGGATCGCGACGATAATGCCAGTTCTGGAAGTCGATCCCGTCATCATAAAGCATGGTCATGCAGTAGAGGCGACCACCGGGGCGAAGGAGGCGATGCAGGCGGGCAAATTCGGCTGCCGGGTCATGGAAATGTTCGATTACCTCGCAGCAGACAATATAGTCGTACGTCGTGTCGAGCAGGGCCGGGTAGGGGGCGAAAAACGGGTCATAGCAAGCTAGGTCGAAGCCCACTTGACCTAGTACGTGCGCAATGACAGGCGCCGTGCCCGAACCGAAGTCCAACCCAGTGTCCTGCGGCCCGTGATGATGCTGCACGGCATCGACAATCGGAGATACGAACGTTTGGTAGCGTTCATCATGCACGTCATTGTTGTGCTCCTCGTACCGCGCCTTCTCCTCGTGGGCTGACGGCCATGCATCGGGAGGTCGAAACAAACCCAAGCACTCGGGACACTCAAGAAACGCACCGTCCTGGAAAGGGGTGCCCATGTGCTGGCACAAGGGGCACGTTTGCCGCTGCTCCTTGTCCGGTGTGAATCCTGATTCCCTCATAGCCTCATGATACGCATGCCCTTGAAACCATACTTCCTGAGTCTTAGATCGGCCTTCAGAGGCGTCCGTGGACGCATGCTTCGACCTGTCGCACTCTGGCTGCTCCTGTTTGCCGGTACGGAGAGTGTCTTGGCCCAGGGAACCACGGCAACGCAGGAGGACCTCGTCATTTTCGACTTCGGGACCGATACCGAGGCGCGCTGGTCTGTCGTGAATGACGGCGTGATGGGTGGGCGATCAAAAGGCAACGGCAGGGTTGAGTCGGGCAGTCTACGCTTCTGGGGCACTCTCGTAACGCGTGGTGGGGGCTTTACGTCGGTACGCTCACGGAAGAAACTGGATCTGAGCGGATACGACGGGGTTGCTCTGCGCATTCGGGGCAGCGGAAGGACCTTTGAAGTGGAGCTCGACGACGGATATGCATACCGGGGCCGCAGTATTTCACGTCGCGCGCCCTTTCAAACGTCGGGGGACTGGCGAGTTGTCAAGATTCCCTTTACTGCCTTCCGGTCGAGCGTATGGGGTCAGCCCGTGAATGCCGGTCCCCTCGAACCCTCCCGCATCCGAGCCGTCGGACTGTATCTACTCGATGGGATCGATGGAGCCTTTGACATGGAGGTTGATGCCATCTGGGCCTATCGCGAATCGGAGTGAGAGACCTGGATTTCGCCCGCGAGCCTCTCAGCGCACTACGATAATCGTCATTCCGGGGTTTTCGCGCTGCCAGGCTTCAATACTGGATAGAGCCGGCAGGCGACGAACAAGGTCTTTGGCCATTCCTGTCCGCAGCTGCTCCCCGGGGGTCCATCCCGAAACCGTCCTTTCCGCCGTGGCACGCTTGGCTTCAGACCGGACAATCGATCGGATGTGGCCGCCAACGCCAGTAGAGCCGTACCCGTGGACCACGACAAGAACATCTTCCCCCCGGAAAGAAGCTACCGCGATGGCATCCTGCAACTGCTCACGGGCCTCCTGCACGCTGAGGCCTACGTGTCCGAGGTCGATGCGCCGCACGACAAGGGCTCCCCGGGGCACATCCATATCATGTCCCTGGCAGTAGGGACAGACATAGGCCGCATCCGGAACGGGATTGCCGCATTGTTCGCAGGTCTTCATGCCGTTACCTTCGATGTGCATGCGTGATGAACTCGGGGAGATACGGGCTGTCGTCGGCAATCGTTTCCGCAGCGCCATGTCGGGGGGGAACCCATGGTTGTAACGACTGGTCAGTATCCCAGCCGAACTAACCGTCCCTGCCGAGCTAGCCATGCCAGCCGACCCTGCCTTGTTCAGCCTGCCAAGCCCACGATCACCCTTTGATCCCAGACCATAATGACCTCATCCGACATTATCGAGTGCCCCAAGTGCGGCCAGTCCATTGACGTAAGCTCCGCGCTTACCGAGCGCCTCCGAAAAGAAAACGAGGCCATGCTGGCCAAGGAGCGCATGGAACTCAAAAAAACGGAGGAGGCATTGGCCGCTCGTGCGGCCGACCTCGATGACGTCGTTGCCAAGCAGCTGCAGGAACGCATGGCCGCCGAGCGCAAGACCCTACGGACCGAGCTCGAAAAAGAGACAGCTGATCAGGTCAAGGCCATGAAGGAGGAGCTTGACGAGAAGAGCGCCAAGGTCAAGGAGCTGAATCGTCTGAAGGCCGAGCACGGCAAGCTGGAGCGACAGATGCAGGAGATGGCAGAAGAGTATGAGGTGCGCGCACAGCAGAAAATTGCAGCCGAGGTACAGCGCGTCAAGGCCGAGGCGGCGCTGAAAGCCGAGGAAAATGCTCAGATGAAGCTCAGGGACAGGGAAAAGACCATTGAGGACCTGAAAGTCGCGCTGCAGGCGGCCAACAAGCGCGCCGAGCAGGGCTCCATGCAACTGCAGGGCGAAGTACAGGAGCTGGCCATCGAAGAGTGGCTCGAGAGCGCGTTCCCCCTCGATACGATCGAGGAAATCAAGAAAGGAGCCCGCGGGGGCGATTGTATCCAGCAGGTAAATACCCGGAGCAAGTTGCGCTGCGGCACCATCTATTACGAATCCAAACGCACCAAGTCCTTCCAGCCTTCCTGGGTGGGCAAATTCAAGGAGGATATGCGGGAAAAGGGCGCCGACGTGGGCGTTCTCGTTACGGAAACCATGCCCTCGGGCATGGAATCCATGGGGCAGATCGATGGCATCTGGATCTGCACCTTCAACGAGTTCAAAAGCCTGGCCGTCGTACTGCGTGCCATGGTCATCAAACTGGACATGGCCGTTGCGTCCTCCCACAATCGCGGGGAGAAGATGGGCATGCTCTACGACTACATGACCGGGCCCGAGTTCAAACTGACCATCGAGTCCATCGTCGAAGGCATCGGGTCCATGCACGCGGATCTCGAATCCGAAAAGCGCTCCATGCGGCGCATCTGGAAAAAGCGCGAAAAGCAGATCGAAAAAGTCATCCTGTCAACGACCGACATGTACGGCGCCATTCAGGGCATTGCCGGCCTGAAGGCCCTGCCGTCAATGTCCGCGCTGGAGTTGCCGGAGGGGGAAGATGATGGGGAGGATTGACTCTCCATCAAGCGAACCACCCAGCTGACCCCTTGCAAACATGCCCTCCTACCTGACCAAATCCGATTTCAAGCTGGCCCGTGACTGCGCGGCCAAGCTGTACTTGAAGAAGAAGCGCTACGCGACAACCAAGGACGAAGACCCCTACCTGCAGATGTTGGCCGAAGGGGGGTACATCGTCGAGGAAGTGGCCCGGCAACGCTATCCGGATGGCATTGCCGTAGACCATCACTCGGGCAATCAGGGAGCCATCGACGAGACCCGCGCCCTCATGGAGCGCTACGCGGGGCAGGACGTCACGCTGTTCGAGCCGACGTTTGTCTGGAAGGGCATGCTCGTCCGCGTGGACATCTTCCACAGGGTTGGCAACACGATTGAGCTGATTGAGGTCAAGGCGAAGTCCTGGGAGACGGGCGGGGACGGAGATCATGGCTCCTTTTTCAACAAGAAGGGGGGCCTTTACTCCGAATGGGACGAGTACATCGACGAC
>JAAZVD010000019.1 GCA_018623785.1 Bacteroidota bacterium
ACCCGCCTCAAGAGTCTGGCGGAAGATCTTCAGGATGAATTGGAGGGAATTTCCAGCGTTCTCGGCGTGGACCTCATCGGGGGACTGGATCGGGAGGTCCAGATCAACGTCGATCTGGCCAAATTACAAGGCTATAATCTGACCTACATGGATCTGGTCAATGCGGTCATTGACGAGAATACCAATGTGCCGGGTGGGTCCATCGACGTAGATGAACTGAATTACCTGGTTCGCATCGATGGCGAAATTCAAGACCCGGCCGAATTGGAAAATCTGGTCATCGCCTCCCCAGCCGGTATTCCGGTCTACGTGCGTGATGTTGCCGAGGTGGATTTCGGATTTGCAGAACGGGGCTCTTATTCCCGATTGGCCATTTTCAAAGAGGAGAACGAAAACGAAGAGCTCTATGACCTGCCAGCCGAGCAACAGGGCTTCAATCAGGTTATCAGTCTGAACGTCAAGAAGCGGTCCGGCGAAAACATCTTGGAGACCGTAGAGGCCGTTGGTGAGGTACTCGATGCCTTTGTATTCCCTTCCGGCACCCAATTGATCATCACCGGGGATCAGTCGGTCTTCGTCGAAGATCTCATCACGGACCTGGAAAACAATATCATCTCAGGCCTCATTTTCGTCATCGCGGTGCTGCTATTCTTCCTCGGCGTACGCAATGCGGCCCTGGTCGGTATTGCCATTCCACTGTCCATGTTCATCTCGTTCATTGTATTCCAATCCCTGGGATACACGCTGAACTTCATCATCCTTTTCTCGATGATCATCGCCCTGGGGATGCTGGTGGACAATGCCGTGGTCATCGTAGAGAACATCTACCGATTCAGGGAGGAAGGCTACTCCCGGTTCGACGCTGCCCGGAAAGGAACCGCGGAGGTAGCCGGAGCTGTCATTGCCTCCACAGCCACGACCGTTGCCGTGTTCGTTCCGATGCTGTTCTGGCCGGGCGTCATTGGGGAGTTCATGTCATGGATGCCCTTGACACTGATCATTACGCTGGTGTGCTCCTTATTTGTAGCCATCATCATTAACCCGGTTATCACAGGAATCTTCATTCGGCTCGAAGGCGAAGAGACACCTCAGCGTCCTCCCTTGGCGCGGTATTTGACGGTTGCTGTCATTGTGGCAACAGGCCTCATTCTCGGACTGGCCAACTGGAAAACACTACTTGTCATTGCCATTGCTACTCCGACCCTATACGGGCTTCATACCCGGGTTTTCAAGCCCTTGGGGGACCGTTTCGTTCGGACCGGATTGCCTCGGATCGTAGAGGGCTATCGCACCTTTCTTACCTGGATGCTTGAGCGGGACTATACAGTATCCCGAGCCATGCTTCGAAATGCGGGCGCTCTGGGTGCGCTGACGGTAGGCTTCGTTCTTTCCTTGCTGGCGCTGCTGGTATCGAGTGCGTTCGGTCAGATGGCTTCGCTCGTTCTTCTGGTCCCAGGGCTTATTTCGTTGGTTATTGGCGTCCTTGGAGTCCTGCTGCACACGCTCGAAGTGACGCTCCGTGGGAAAATGAGCGCCGTAAAGGTCGGCGTCATTTTTTTCCTGACTTCCGGCGGGTTTCTGGGCCTCATGGCCTTGCTAGATAAAGACGTGGACACGGCCACGGCCACCGAATTATTGGTCTTTCCCCTGATGATTATCGCGGGCGGACTGGTCGGTACGTTCCTGGTGCGCAAGGAAACGTTGATCCTGACTGACAACCGTTCGGTGCTTCTCAATACAGTGCTGGGCTCTTTGATCATGATCGTGTTCATGTTCGCCGCAGCACCGACCGGCGTGGAGTTCTTTCCGAACACATCACCCCGACAGATCCAGGTTACCACTGAAGGGCCTCTTGGTATGAATCTGGACGCCTCCAATGAACTCGCCGAGGAGGCCCGGAGACGCTTGGAGGCCCTGCTCGGAGCGAATGGTGACGCCCGCGAGAACGTTAAAAATATGATCGTGAACGTGGGCGGTTCCTCCGGAGACCAAGCAAGCCCTACAGCGGCTAGTCCAGAACGGGCACGCATTACCATGAACCTGGTGGATTATCCCGACCGAGCAGAGGACAGCTTTGTAACGCTGGATCGGGTCCGTACGGAACTTCAAGGCATTGCCGGTGCGGAAGTCAAGGTTGAGAAGGATCAGGACGGCCCACCGACGGGTGCTCCGGTCAATATTGAAATTACCGGAGCCGACTTCGGCATCATTACCCGAATTGCTGACGATGTCAAACAGATCCTCGTGGATGCCTCTGACACGGGCGGCGTTCCCGGACTGGTGGATATCCAGGACAACCTGGATGCCGGACGCCCGGAATTGATGGTAAGTGTAGACCGCGAGCGGGCCGGACGCTTCAACCTGTCCACCCGGCGCATCGCCTCTACTGTGCGATCGGCGGTCAACGGCATTGAAGCAGGCAAATACCGCGAGGGAGAGGATGAATTCGACATCATCGTGCGCCTTCGGGAGGCCGATCGCTCTGCCCTGGAAAGCGTTCGAAGCCTGACGATCATGGACGAGGGTACCCAGATTCCCATAACCGCAGTGGCGGATATCGATGTGTCGGCTGGACTCGGCTCCATCACCCGTCTCGATCTCGAGCGTGTCGCAACCGTCACTGGGCAGGCTGCACCGGGGTACAACAGTGCCGCGATTCTGGCACAGGTTCAGGCGCTGCTAGCCGACTACGAAGCTGACATGCCACCGGGATATGTGCTCTCATACACAGGCGAGAACGAGGAACAGGCTGAATCCTTCGGGTTCCTCTCGGTGGTGCTCTTGGTGGGTGTAGCGTTGATCTTCATGATCATGATTGCGCAGTTCAATCACGTATCCTCCCCTTTCATCATCATGGTGGCCGTTGGCTTCAGCCTTATTGGGGTCCTTCTTGGGCTCATCCTCACCCGGACTCCGTTCGGACTGATGACCTTTATCGGGGTCATCTCTCTGGCTGGCATCGTGGTCAACAACAACATTGTGCTGATTGACTACACCATGCAGCTGCGGGATCGGGGTATGGAAAAGCAAAAAGCCATCATCGAAGCCGGTGCTACTCGTCTTCGGCCGGTCCTGCTTACCGCTATGACGACGGTGCTGGGACTTGTGCCGCTGACGTTCGGCATCAACATCGACTTCGTCGGTCTGCTGACCAATCTGGACCCGAACTTCCAATTCGGTTCAGAAAACACTCAGTTCTGGGGACCCATGGGTACGGCTATCATCTCAGGGTTGACCTTTGCGACGTTCCTGACGCTGGTCATCGTCCCGGTCATGTACTCGGTCTTCGACTCGCTGGCCATCCGGATGCAGTTTGCCTTCCGCAGCCCGGAGGATGCGGAAGCACACCTGATCGGCGGTCATGGAACGTCAGATGGGTGAGCGCGTCTGTCTGCTGTACAACCAGACCGGCGCTGACCGCCCAAATCATGAGACGACTTGAGGATTTTCCGGACGCCCACCTGCGGATCTTTGAACGCCCCTCTGTAGATCCGGACGGTGCCATCGATGACGTCTACCTGATCGGTATCTGCGGCACCGGAATGGGATCGCTTGCAGGGCTGTTCCATGAAGCTGGCTATCACGTGCGTGGATCCGATGCAGCCACCTGGCCGCCGATGAGTGACCGACTGGCGGCCATGCATATTCCTGTGCGCGAGGGCTATGATGCATCCAACTTGGATCCCAAGCCTGATGTTGTCGTCGTAGGGAATGCGTGTACACCAACGCATCCAGAGGCGGCCCACGCACGTGAAGAGGGCTGGCCGCAGCTGTCCCTCTCCGAGGCCGTTGCCTCCTTCTTCATTCGGGACAGACGATCCTTGGTGGTGGCCGGAACACATGGCAAGACCACCACCACGAGTCTCCTGGCTCATGTCTTTAGAGCCGCAGGCAGGGACCCGGGCTTTCTGGTAGGCGGCGTCATGAATAACGGAAACGTCAGCTACGCAGTCGGGAGCGGTCCACACTTCATCATTGAAGGGGACGAATACGACACGGCCTACTTTGATAAGCAACCCAAATTCCTTCACTACCGGCCCCGGACGGGTATCGTGACCTCGGTTGAGTTCGACCATGCCGATATCTACGCCTCCATGGACGATTATCGGGAGGCCTTTGGACACTTTGCTGCGCTGATTCCCGAAGATGGACTCTTAGTCCTCTGTGCCGACAACCCGGAGGTCGCGGCACTGGCCTCGAAAACGCGGGGACGCGTCAGCACGTACGGACTCGATCGCGCTGATGTAGACGTTACGGCCGTACGCATCAGTACCGGATCGGACGGACAGCGGTTCGACCTCATGAAAAATGGTGTCGTACAGGGCCGCGTTTGGCTCCCGCTGAGTGGCCGCCACAATCTGCTCAACGCGTTGGCCGTTGCTACTGTAGCACTCGACGAAGGCCTGTCCATGGAGGAAATCATTGCGGGCTTCGGAACGTTCAGAGGCATTCAGCGGCGACAACAGATCCGGGGCGAAGCCGGCGGTGTGATCGTCGTAGACGACTTTGCTCATCATCCTACCGCTGTTCGGGCCACCGTTCAAGCGGCCGCTGAACGGTGGCCCTCCCGACGCGTGGTCGCTGTTTTCGAACCCCGATCCAATTCCAGCCGTCGGAAAGTATTCGAGGAAGGCTACGCCACGGCCTTCGATCAGGCGGGAGCTGTTTTCCTGAGTCGCCCCCCGTTCCGACACAATGACCGCCAGGAGGATTTCATGGACGTCGATGTTGTCATCGATCGTATCCGCCAACGGGGTATTGTCGCTGATTCCGCGGAGGGTGCGGAAGAACTGCTTCCGCTCATCCTGTCTGAAATCCGGCCCGGCGATGTTGCCTTGATCATGAGTAACGGCGGATTTGGAGGTATTCACGACATGCTGCTGCACGCTCTTGGCAACCGCTAAGAGTTTTTCTCCCTCGTAAGGATGTGGATCCTACCTTATGGATTCACGAACGAATCGATAAAACCGTGTCCACACCGGAATCCATTCCATCGTCCTACCTGCTGGAGAAAGCAGTTCGAAACGCAGTACGTCGCCTTGGTCGGAGCGCCTCTGCAGACGCTATTGAACGCGAAGCGCTCTCTCTACTAAAGGAAGCAGGCTTTCAGCCAGAAAACCAGGCTCCGGCACCCAATGCGTACGCGGCACCCGACACCCTCGGATCCTCCGCTGAGAACCGTGATAACGTAATCATGGAAACAGATCCGCGTACATGGCTGCACGTGTCCATTTCCGCGGCAACCTGCACGAGTCGTCGCCCCCCTACGCAGCGAGCGCGACTATATGCCACGCTGCGTTCCCATTTATTGCCGCTCCCCAGCCATGTCCGTAAGGCAACGAGCGTGCATGTCCGAGATACGTCATTACTTTTCGCCGGGCACGAAGCCGGGGTTTTGGTCGATGCAGTACAGACATTGGAGGAGGTCGCTACTGATCTGGGTGTACTCCGCATTTTTGGTCCCTTCATCGATCTGTCCCTTGCCGAGAACCTGCCACTCCTGGAGCGCCTACCGGAGGCTCTCTCCGGCAAGCATAGGGTATGCCCCATCATACAGCTGAGTACACCTGAGAACGCGTATTCGCCTCCGGCCGTCGAAGCCGCGGCCTTGGCTCTGTCGCTGGTAAAACCCGGCCCCAGTCCCAAGGGCAGACTGCTCCTTACCACCAATGATTGTGATCGAAGGGCTTTTCGGCACCGGGTCCATGCCGAAGGCGTCGTGGTGTACCGCAGGATCCCCGTGCATAGTCGAGCCGGCGAAGAGATGCTGGTGAGCCTACCCGAAAGCTGGCAATTGGTAACGAAGGCAGATCTTCCAAGCATCAGCCTGGACAGTGAGTCTGCGCCCACACAGCCTCTGGCCCCGGTTTACCCCGTGCCATCAGGAGCTCCCGATGCTGCCTTCACCATGATGAATGAAACGTTGCTCAGCGGTGTCCCTCACGGAGCACGCAGGCAGCTGGCCTTAATGTATTGACACCAAGTATCCCGGCATGATTTCTGTTTCGCCCCTGCATTTGCCACTACGCCACGCCTTCAGGATTGCTCATGGATCCAGTACCGAGCGATCCAATGCACTGGTTTGTGTTGGGGAAGGTCGTGGGGAGGCAGCGCTTCCACCGTATTACCCAACCACGCTGGAAGCGGTAAAAGACTATGTGGCATCCGTAACCCCCAAGCTTGAAAAGTTGCTGGAACACGATCCGATTCCCGTCCACTCTTTCCTCGCGACACTCCCTCCCGGACCTTCTCCTGCCCGTGCTGCCATTGACATGGCGGTGCACGACGTCCTGTGCAAGCGACTGGGAATCCCTCTCCATGTGCTTCTTGGACTGGACCCCAACCGAATGCCGGTGTCGTCCTACACCCTGCCTATCCCCGAGCATCCCGAAGCGCTCCATCAGATGCTGGACGAGGTCGCGGATTTCCCTTTTCTCAAACTGAAAATTGGAAGTGGTGACCTGACATGGGACGAAGGTATCGTTCGACAAACACGTGCCCGCTATGAAGGCACCCTGTGCGTCGATGTGAATGCGCGTTGGTCGGTGGAAGACGCGGTCGAGATGCTCGGGCGACTTTCCGATCTCGACCTCGCCTTTGTGGAGCAGCCCATCGCCGCTGGAAACATCGATAGCTGGCATCACCTTCGGCGGTTGGCAGAACCTTCCTCGCCCCCTCTTATCGCTGATGAAAGCGTTCAGGGGCATGCTGACGTGCTGGCCTTGGCGGGTGCGGCAGATGGCATCAATATCAAACTGGCTAAATGTGGCGGTATCCAGGCAGCGCGGGAATTGATCGTGCTGGCCCGGGCCTTGGATATGACCGTCATGGTAGGCTGCATGATTGAGAGCTCCATTGCCATGACAGCGGCGGCCCACCTCGGCCCTCTGGTGGATTACCTGGACTTGGATGGGCCGATGCATCTGGCCGCAGACCCCTTCCGCGGGCTACTATTCCAAAAGGGGACCATCCTGCTTCCCGACGGTCCCGGCCTCGGGGTTGACCCTGCCTGAAAAGGGAAACGGGCATCCGTCGGAGCAGGCCATCGGTATTCCTGGCGCTCGGGTAATCCCGCTCCGCTGGCGCGATCAGCGCCCAGAGCTGTCGGAATTACCAAGCACCAAGCGAACAGTATTCCCATTGTGGCCCTCGGGAGTCAACGTTCGCTCCTCGAATTCGATGCGACCATCCCGACGAATGCTGACGAAGCTGCTGCAGCGCGTGCCATAGGTCGGCAATTGGATGCATCGTGGCGAGAGTGCTCGTTCTCTTTCCAACCCTATTCCAGTGTTTGGCAGCAGGGAATCGGGCGGGCGCCGGGTCTCTCTCATGATCGACAGCCAGGAGGCGTCGGGTGCGCCCGTCTCCAGAAGAGCTCGAAGGTCTTTTTTCCCATCGCTGACCTTGGGCCAGTCCGAGTCGAGAAACGCGTTACTGATACCGTGGATACCAGCTGAAACAAACCGTATTCCATCATCCGCTCTGTTCGACAGGTAGCCCATCTGCGTGCCATCGAATACCAGCAGGTTAAACCCCGCATACGCTGACGAACGGGACAGGACCCGATCCAGATAGGATGGTACGTTATCCCTCCCGGCCAGGAAATCCACCGTCAACTCCCCTCGGGTTCGTTCGCCTGCCTGCATATCCGCCGGACCGCGATAATTGGTCACGGCAGCAAAACGCCCATCCGATGTGATACCCATCCATGTTCCCCCCTTCTCCAGATCCCGTCCGGCCACCACGTGGGGATATTCCTCCCATGGTCCTGCTGGCATCGTGGGGCGCTCATGCCACTCATCACGATTTGCCAGCACGATCAGCGGGTATTCCGCCGCTGGGTCAAACGCGAACAGGATCAAACACACGGGAAACTACCTGCTGCCTCGATGGGAAATGACCATAACGAAGGGCGGTTTACCGCTCTGGTTGATCCACTCATGCCGTGCAACAGAAAACTGCGATGACGGAAGACGCGCGCTCCACGCAAGGAGACTGTCTGCCTCTTCTTGTCCGCCTTCATGCCCTGTGTATACCGTTGATAGCACGACCCCTCCCGGCGCCAGCCGCTCGACCACTGCCTCGTGCGCCAGCAGCGAACTGTCTGGCTGCGTAATTACGGATTTGTCGCCTCCCGGAAGGTAGCCCAGGTTGAAAATGGCACAATCAAGAAGAGTGCCTACCGGCAGTACATCGGCTGCATCGGCATGAGAAAGGCAGTGCAGCGAACATCGATCCAGGAGATTTGCCGTTTCCAATTTTTGCCGTGTTGATGCCACAGCTTGCGGTTGGATATCCAATGCAACAACCCTGCCATGCTCCCCAACCAATGATGCCAAGAGCAGTGTATCGTGACCATTCCCACACGTAGCATCTAGTACTAGATCACCCCGCCTGACGTGGGCCGATATCCAGTGATGAACAAGTGAGGTTGCTTTGGTAAACATGATTGGTGCCTTGAAGGCCCCTGCTGCGTGAATGGCTTGAGGATCCCGGGGTACTCGATCGGACTGTGACGATGAGGTCGTATCTTAGACTTCCTCGCATATTCTTGCATATCTCACTGCAGCCCAAAGGTTGCCCTGTTCGATGCTGCTTCAGGATACCAGCAAACCTATTCCTGTCCGTCTGTCCGGAGATCGGTCGTACAACATCGTATTCGATGTCCTGGAGCGTTTACCTGTGGCCCTAAGGAACGCCTCTGTTCGCCCGGGGAAAGTACTGGTCATCACCGATACTAACGTTGCCGGCCACTACCGTTCCCGTCTCGATGAGATCTTGACGACCGACGGATGGGATCCGCTCGTCCTCGTGCTACCTGCAGGTGAGACGACAAAAAGTCCAAAGCACTTGCAGGCCATATACGATGCTGCATTGGCGTGGCATATTGACCGCCGGACACCCGTGGTGGCTCTCGGAGGCGGCGTTATCGGAGATCTAGCGGGATATGCAGCCGCAACGCTGCTGAGGGGACTGCCGTTCGTACAGATACCGACCTCGCTTATTGCCCAGGTAGATAGTGCCATCGGTGGGAAAACAGGAATCAATCATGCCGAGGGGAAAAACCTGATTGGTGCCTTTCATCAGCCAAATCTTGTTTTCGTCGATCCCAAACTACTGTTTACCCTTCCGCGTCGAGAGTGGCACAGTGGCCTGGCCGAGGTATTCAAACACGCCCTGATCAAAGACGCCGTCTTCTTTGACTGGCTGGAATCCAATCTATCTCAGGTCATTTCCCGCCATCCATCCACGGTTGGCGACCTGGTGTATCGGGCAGCATCGGTAAAGGCTGCTGTTGTGGGAAAAGACGAACTCGAACATGGCGAACGGATGATCCTGAATTTCGGTCATACCTTCGGGCATGCTCTCGAAAAGGTCGTGGGCTACGGAGTTTTGACGCACGGCGAGGCCATTATCATCGGTATGCGTGCTGCGTTGCAGATGTCGCGTCGTTTCCACAGTGGTCTGGATCAGTCGCGTGTAGAGAATGTATTGCAACACATACCCCTTCCTCCCCTGCCTTCTACCGTTGGTTCCGCCGACCTGCGCAGCGCAATGACGACGGATAAAAAACGCGATCAAGCCCTGCTCCGATTCATCCTGCTCAAGCGTATCGGAAAGGCTTATGTCACAAGTGACATAAGCGACGCCGACATTGATGCTGCCTTGGACCATGCCCTTGGCAGGTCGCACTGAACGCCCTCATCTCCATGGAACAGTGAGCCGCTCCATTCTGGGTCATATTTCCAGACGGTCCGTACACGCGATCCTGGTGCTTGCGGTACTCGGTACCGTCTTGTTTTTTGCTGCCACGCGAACACAGGTGGGGCGCGATACACTGGCCAGGGAGTTGGAGCTTCGCTTTGAGGAGCAAACCGGTGCCAGACTGACCATCGAACGGCTCAGTGGAAACATTAGGCAGGATCTGCTTGCCACCGGCGTAGAAGCCAATACAATCCATGGAACCCGACTTTTCCATGTTGACTCGCTGGTAATCCGCCCCCGCTGGTCGGCTTTGCTGCGAAGGGAGTTTTCGGCATATGAAATTTCCCTTTTCCGTCCTGAGATCAACCTGGGCTATGTGGCAGACTCTCTTGAGGGCGGCATGGGGCAGTTTACAGCGGGCAGCGGGGCTGATACGACAGAGGGTGCGGGATGGCGATTCAAGAACGCATCCATCAAAATACACGACGGGTCCCTCAAGGACGTTTCCCTTCCGTCTGGACGCGGTCGTGTGGATGTTACGTCTGTCGGACTCCATGCCATTTTGGCTTCGAATCAAGGAAGTGGGCAGTTGGACATTCTGGATGTGACGGCAAGCATGCCATCCCACGATCTCGAAATTCGAGGAGCGAGTGCCCAGATTGTGACACGCTCAGAGATGTGGAGTCTCAATCAGATGAAGATTCGGACAGCGGCCTCTGAGTGGCACCTTCGAGGTTTCATAGCCGTTGGGGATGGACAGCAGCCGTGGTATGATCGCCCTTTTCAACTGGAAATTGAGCCATCCGATGTCAACTTCGATGAGATGAGGTCCTTGCTGCCCGAGCTGCCTCTTCATGATGCAGGGCGCTTGGCTGCCTATGTTTCCGGTCCTTTTTCTGAGTTGACTGTCCCATGGATACGATTGGGACATGGTGATTCTCGCATGGTTCTCGAGGGCACAGCTGTCGGTTTCCCTAATACCATGGAGGTAGAACTATCGCTGACGGACGCCCGGCTGTATCCTGAAGACCTGCGGACACTCATACCCTCATCTAAGTCCGTGAACAGTCTGCAGGCAGCCATATCCGACCTCCAGATCTATGCCAGCGGGACGATAAGACCCGTCACGGATCAAGATGGTGCATTCGTCTCAGCGCAGCTGGATACGCGCAGCACGTTCAACATGGCTTCAGACGCTGGCTTGGTTTCCGGTACCCTGTCCTTGACCGGATCCACAAGGGATACTCTGAATCACGCGTTATCAATCCGTTTGGAGCAAATAAATGCCTACCCCTGGACCGGGCGAGCCCGTTGGCAAACGTTGGCTGATGGGTATATAACAGTGGAGGGCGCATACCGGAATTCAGCGGCGTTCGAATCCCTGGTCAAAGCGCGCCTCAGCAAGGTGCACTGGGGTCAGCGCAATGCCGACAGTCTGCTGGTGGATATGGTGTTACTGCCGCAGCGTGCAGAGGGCGATCTGACTGTTTTCAGCGGTGCAGGACGACTGAACAATGCGTTCTCCCTGAGTAAGCATAGCGGCGAACAATACCGACTTGAAAGCTACTCCGAAGCCGATGATTTGGATATAGGTCCCCTGCTTGGTTTTCCGGAGATAGCATCACGTATCAATGGCGTCCTCGATGGCTCGACCCACTTACGTTGGGACCGAGCATTCGAGGCTCGTTTCAATGCTCAGGTGGATTCTTCCCGGCTCGTGGTGAACGGTCTTGAAACCGCAGTTCCACCACATTCCATAGCCCTGGTCGTTACCCCTCCTTCCCCGGGTATCCCCGTCCTGAGCCTTGTCTCGGATGTCGCCGACGTTCAGATCGACAGTCCGGTATCCGTTCCAACATTGGCCGCCCTTTCCCGCGCATGGCTGGCAGCTTTCAAAACGGCCCTGGACCAGGAGCGTCGGAAACGTCTTCGGGAGCCCCTCGAAGAGGCATCGGATCCGGAAGCAACCCTCGACACATGGCTCACAGCTGATGCGGCACGTGCGCGTTTTCCCACGGATGTAAGTACTGCCCGCTCGCATATTCAGGCACAATTGCATTCAGGAAGGATGCTCTCCTCGCTATTTCCATGGCTGCCAGACATGGCGGGCTCTGCCGATTTGAACGTGGACCTGGATTGGACAACGGACTCCTTGAAGGCCGCTGTTTCAGGCTCCAGTTCCTCGTTCAACTACGGAGCAGCAGCGTTTTCCTCGCCCTCTTTGCGTGGACAGATCTCGGCGGTTCGGGGACAATCTGTCCTTGGCTCGCTCGAATCACGCATATCTGCGGTGGCCGATACCATTACGATTGGTGGATCCTCGTTCAAAACCAATGGGGTCGAAATTGCATTGGCTGAAGGCACCGGATCGGTCATGCTTTCATCGGCAGGAACACAACGGCTCGGATCTGTCCAGATGGAGGCCGATTGGCAGCGTCTGGAAGATCGTAATCTTGTTCGTTGGACAGCGTTCAAGGTTGACACTGATGATGGTTCATGGCTACTCGAACAGCCCGCAGAGATTGGGTTGTACGGGGACGGCGTAAGCCTGGACGAACTGAGGATCGAGTATCTGAGCAACGGGATCTCCACTGGTCAGTCCATCTCGGCTGCAGGTGTTTTCTCGGGAAGTGCTTCTGACTCCCTGAGGGTCGGTTTCGATGATCTTGACCTTCTGCCGCTCTCGGATTTCATGGAGTGGCGTCAGTCGCTCGGTGGCCTGGTCAATGCCGACCTGGTTCTGTCAGGTGGATATCGACAGCCGCGAATTACAGGAGGGGTTACCGTGGATACCCTTTCGCTGGACCATTACATCCTAGGTAATGCCAGTTTGCGCAGCACCTTCGTCGCCTCCCGCCCGGATCTCTCCGTAGACGTGCACTTGGACCCCATAGTACCAAACCCGCGCGCCGTGCTATTTGGTACAGCCAAGCCAGCTACCGTTCTCCAGAACCAAGTGTCGATTGGAGGTAACCTCAGACTGCCGGGTACAGACACGGATTCCGCCGGCAAGCTTGATCTTGAGGCCGTCATCGATCAAGCCGATGTGTTCTGGCTCTCCTACATTTTCCCGGAAGTCCTCGGATCGGTAAGCGGTTACCTCAGTGGTCAGGGACGGGTAACCGGTACGTTTGCCTATCCTGTGTTTGAAGCCCGCTTGGGCATCGTCGATGGTCGGTTTACTGTACCCTACACCCAGATGGCCTACGCCGCCTCAGGCTCCCTTCGATTGGACAAGGAGGCCATCCATTTCGAGCCGCTGCGGCTAACTGATAACACCGGTGGCCGGCTTGACGTGGAAGGAAGGCTGCTCTTTAACGACTACACCAGCTTCACATTTGACATGGAGGGCGCTCTCGACGAGTTCCAGATCATGAATGTGGCGGAGTCAGACGATCTACCCTTCTATGGCTTCATCTGGGCCTCGGGAAATATTGCGTTGACAGGTC
>JAAZVD010000200.1 GCA_018623785.1 Bacteroidota bacterium
AAGAGGTGGATTTTTACACCGCCACCGAAGCCATACGACATGGCTGTGTCATCAAAGTTGGTTGAACGCGTGATTTCAGTTTGATCAAACTGTTCACTCTCAATGCGCGTTTCAGTAAACAGGTATTTGAATCCAAAGAGAGCATCTGCGTAAGGCTGAATCCCGGATACGTCCGGCTTGAAGCGCAGGAAAACATGTCCCAAGGCCACGCTGTTGTCCGTAACCACGTCGACGGTTACATCCGGGATGGTTGTTGAAAACGGCTCATTCCGACGCTCGTGTCCATAAATCATGAATCCCAGATCGGCCCCGATCATCAGCGGGGATGCTTCGAACCCTGCAGCTGCACTTAGACTGCCTCCAAAACCGATGGCATCGAGTTGCTCAGCAAACTCTGCGCGGGGCAGGCCGAAGGTCAGTTTCAGGGAGCCCTCTGCGTTGATCTGAGCGGCAGACGGGGAGACCACCAGCAATCCAAGCAGCAACGCTGCTATTCCAACGTATATGGAGACACGGTCGTCAAACATGGGGCTGCACCGATTAGCATGTTGAGGGCTGAGAACGATCCTGACGAGCAAGATACACGTGCACAGCCGCTATCCCCCAAGAAAACGTAACAGTAATTGACTCAGACGCCGCGACCCCCGGCTTCCCGAACCAGCCCTTCTTTGATCCACTCAGCCAGCGTTTGACGATTGGAAGGCTTCAGAAGACGTTGCTGATCGCCCCTGTGTCGGATGTTACCCAGCTCAATCAGCACTGCCGTGGGTTTGGTCTCGCGAAGAAGCATGAGATTGCGGTGTTTGATCTCACCGTGGTAGCCTCTATCTGGCTGATAGTGCCGATACTTGTCTTCCATGGTGTCTCTAATCGTACGGGCAAGACTGTTGCCGCGATTGCTGCCCACGATGAAATGAACGTCGACCTGCGGTTCTACGCGGTATCCGTACGAGTCCACGTGGAGGGCAATTACCTGCTGGCTGAGTGCCGTCGTACGATGCTTGTCGTACAGCTCGTTGATGATACGAGCCCGGGTACGCAATCGACTGGCCTGGTTAAGGACAATCTTTTTGTTACCGTAGTAGACCTCGTTATGGTCAACTGGTAAATAGGTATCGTTCCGGATGCCATCATCTGGGTCTTGTACGATGATGTAGACGGTGGCACCATCCATCATCAGTTCGCGAGCCAGACGCAGCGACGTGTCATAGGCAATCTCATCCTCTGCAATCTGCTTTCCGCCGGAATTGCCCAGCGTACCAGGATCAGGCCCCCCGTGACCGCCCACGATGTAATAGACGTGTCCTTTGAGCCGATCGCTCTTGAGCAGAACTGTTTCGTACTCTTTTCCGAAGAGAGGCTCGGTCACGGATCGGACGGGAATGCGGTAGGATACGTCCCGCCGCAGCTCGGAACCGTTGCGCAGCTTGCCTGCATTGAGTGTCTTGAACGATGAAACAATGGCAGGCGTCGGATCGATGCCTGATCGTCGGAGCAGACTCCAAATGCCTTCACCCGGCTGAGGCTGCACCTCGGCCGTCATCGATTCGACATCAGCCTGTGCGCGTGCAGGCTGTGTCCAGAAAAGGGCAATGCCCAAAACAAGTATCAGTCCTGCGAACGTGTAAGAACTACGAAACATTGTACCGGTCGTCGTCAGTTGGGGGGGTGAGACGAAAGTGACCAAGTCGGTCAGCGCCAACTCAAGCAAACCCTAGACCAGATTCGCAAACATCCATTTCTGCCGCATTTCCGCCCCAGAGTGGGCAGAAATGCGGCACTTTTTGCCAACCTATCGACTTTTTTTCCAGTACTACCCGTTCACCGAGGAAGGCGCTGTTCCATGTCAGCCACTACCCAAGCGAACACAGCCATGGTGGCTACGGAACGGGCCACATCGTCCGGATCCAGTTTATCCACGTAGTCAGCGTTCGTGTGGTGGTACCAGAAGTACTTGCTGCCGTCCACGTTCAGCCCCATACCCGGTACGCCCTCGGCCATGATGGGGCCGATGTCAGCACCGCCACCTCCTTTCGTTACCGTACCAGACTCCAACTCTTCGAGCAAGGTGCCAATCTGCGTCAACACATCGAAGGCGGCTTCGGACCCAGAGAACCCGAATCCTCGCGGCTTGAATAATCCCGCGTCGGACTCCATGGCCAGAATGTGGTTGTCCAACTCATCGATGTGGGCATCCCGGTAGGCATTTCCTCCCCTGAGACCGTTCTCCTCGTTCGTCCACATGACCACCCGGATGGTGCGTTTGGGCGTGAGACCCATCGCCTTCATCAGGCGAAGGGCTTCCCACGCCGCCACGCATCCACCGGCATCGTCCATGGCGCCAGTCCCCACATCCCAGGAGTCAATGTGGCCTCCGAGGACAATGATTTCTTCGGGGTATTCGCTGCCTACGATCTCGCCGACCACGTTGTGGGACAGTGCATCAGGCAGCCATTGCCCGCCCATCTCCAGACGAATCCGGACCGTCTGTCCACGGTCCTGCATGCGCTGCATCATCATGGCATCTTCCACCGTGACCGCTGCATGCGGGATGCGGGGGACCTCTTCATCATAGCGGGAATTACCCGTATGGGGTGTGTACATGGAGAACGGTCCCACAGAGCGAACCAAGCTGGCAATGGCTCCTGCCTCAGCCGCTCGGACAGCGCCGTTTGAACGGTAATTGACCGTAGCGCCATAGGATGTGAAAGGCACATTCCACAGGATGATCTTGCCCCTGGCCTGATCCCGACGGGCGGCCAGATCGTCATAGGAATTGACCACCAAGACTTCGCCTGTCACACCCCCGGGGCCAGTGCCGATACTCCCGCCCAGCCCCAGAACAAGCAACTCCCGCTCATGGGGCTCGAGCAGAATGAGCTTCTCCTCTCCCCTGACCCAATGTGGTACCATGACGGGTTCGCCCCGGATATTTTCAAGCCCGTCCCGCTCCATCTCTTCCAGAATCCACGCGATGGCGTTCTCGAGATTCTCCGACCCGGAAAAACGGGGCCCGAAGGTGTCCGTCAGATAGGCCAGTCGGTCCCATGCAGCGCTGTCTGCCATGGCAGCATCGATCAGCGCTTTCGCCGTTACAGCGTGCGCACCGATCCAGGCTGCATCTGGATCCGTCTCGGGGTTGGCTTGCCGGGCTGTGGCACTGCCCGCTGCCAGTACAAAGAAAAGGATCAGCGCCGAAGTGCCCCGAAAGCGAGATTTGAACGTGTACATGACGGGTTGGTTATGCGACATGGGATGGCCAAGGACCTAGCCAGTGATCTCAGCGCTTGCGCCAGCCAAAGACAGGCCCATTGTGGAAGAAGTCCAGCGGCTCCACGACGCCGTCCTTCTTGAACACCTTGCCATCTTTCATGACGAAGCGGACATCGCGCAGGGCGTTGATGTCGTCGAGTGGATTATCGGCCGTTGCAATAATGTCAGCGGCATAACCCACTTTGAGCGGGCCGCGCTCGTTTTCCGTCTCCGAAATCAGATACCCGTTGTGGGTCATGACCTTCAGGATATCGGCGTCTGGAATCCCGGCTGCAATCCAGGTACGGATGAACTCGATGGTCAGCTCCCCGCGGTTGAATCCCGGGATGTAATAGTCGGCATCCGTTGAAAACACCAGTGGTACGCCCTTGTCATAGGCGTCTCGCAACATGCGGACACGGCGCTCCCAGCGCTCATCGCTCATCGGACGCATGAAATCCGCCTTGGGCGTCTCGGTACCGGCGCGGAAGATGCCCTTCTCAGCCATCATCTCATGCAGCTCCTCATCAATGGCGTTGTCGTGGTCAAGTGACCACAATCCTGCCTCGATGGCACGACGCGCACCCTCGCGCGTCTGTACGTGACCGGACACTTTCTTGCCGGCATTGGCCGCCTCGGAAACGAAAAGCTTCAACTGATCCACCGTGTAGGGGTATGCCTGGCAGTCTACACAGACTTTGATGACCTTGGCGCCGTAGTGGATGTTGCGACGAATGGTCTTGAC
>JAAZVD010000201.1 GCA_018623785.1 Bacteroidota bacterium
GTAACACACTCACAATGGCGGATCGGCTCGCCCTTCAGATGGTAAATTCAGTTAGGGACCTAACTGGAGTGTCATTCCCCCATCACAAAAGTGTTACGGAAGTGTCACTGGTGCCTGACGGGTTGCACGAGAAAGCCGATCCGGACGATTGTAATGGCTTTGTATTCGATTCCTTGATTCCTCGGGGCGGCCGTCGCAACGGGATGGTCGAAACACCTAGAAAGAAACTTACCTTGCTACGCAGTAGAACAAGCGCATTTTGCGGGCTCGCGGTGGGCTTGTGGAGTAGAGTGACCTTGCTCTCCAAAAAACGGATGGCTGATTAAGCGTACTTTTGCATCAATCAAGAGGTACGCAATGAGCACAAGAAAGAACCTGTTATCCTTGGTACCTCAAATGGCACTGTGAATAGCCGGGTTTGAGAGTTTCACATAGCCGATTCTGTAGGAATACCGACGTGTTCGGCGTATCACGAAACCGGATACCGCAGCGCACCTTGAATATGCTCGGGGCATTCCTGACATTCGAGAGAGCATCTTTTTTGCAGAGGGATAGAAAGTAAACGGATCATTTCATGCAGGGAAAACAGGATCTGACCCCGCTGAAGGCAGGACTCTACACCATCATCTTCGAAGCGGAAACCCCTGCGGGCAAGCGCTTCGATATCGTGTTGATGTTGATGATCGTGGCCAGCGTGATCACGGTATTTTTGGAGAGCATCCCCTCGCTTCGTTCGCAGCATAGTGCTCTTTTCTATGCGCTGGAGTGGGTCTTCACCATTGCGTTCACGGTGGAATACCTGTTGCGAATCTACTGCGCCCTTCGCCCGCTGAACTACGCTCGCAGCTTTTACGGGGTAATCGATCTCCTGTCCATCCTGCCGACCTACCTGAGCGTTTTGCTTCCGGGATCTCAGGTTGGGGCCGTGATTCGCATTCTGCGGCTTCTGCGCGTTTTCAGGATTTTCAAGCTGGACAACTTTCTGCACCAAGGCGATGTGATCGGCCGTGCATTACTCAGAAGCCGCCGGAAAATAGCAGTATTTATCTACGCCGTGGTTCTGATGGTTGTGGTTATTGGCGCGATGATGTACCTGATTGAGGCCGGCGGCCCCGCCGCTGATCAGTTCGACAGTATTCCGCGAAGCATCTATTGGGCCATCGTTACCATTACGACAGTTGGTTACGGAGATATCAGCCCTGCAACAACCCTGGGGCAATTAGTTGCAGCGCTGGTCATGATTGCGGGGTATGCCATCATTGCTGTTCCAACAGGTATTGTATCGGCCGAATTTGTTGCTGCCGGTCGACAGAACAATTCTATCGTTTGTCCGCATTGCTTGGAGGAAGGCCACGATGACGATGCGCAGCACTGCAAGCACTGCGGCGGCGCATTATTAAAGCATCTCATCGAGGAGTCCGGTCTCGATGATGCGACATGACGTCACGGTAGCGGTCCGGTCCTAACGCGGAAAGCGACCATGGTCTGTTCTCAGGGGGTAACGCGTCGCTCGTGTCTGACCCAGTCGACCTCCATTGTCCAGGTGGTGTCCATGGGTGAGGCATCGATCTTGGCAAAATTCAGGATGGCGAAAAGCGGCTCGGAAATGACCGTGCCGAGGCCATCATTGCGAGCTACCTCTTCTCCGTTGCGAAGAAAAATCAGGTCTTCGCCCTGCCACTCCACGGCGTATTCGTTGAACACATCCAGGTTGGCCTCCAGATCCCGCTGATAAGTCCACCAGTCCCCGTTGCACGGTTGATCCTCCAGCTCGATGATGGAACGTGCCACGTACTTGTCCTCGGGTGCTGCCGTGCCGTGGTGTTCGAATACGTCGATTTCACCAGATCCAAATTGGGGCCAGCAGACCGTCTCATCTTCTTCCTGCACAGGGGGCTCATTGTTACGGGCGCCCAGCAGCCACCAAGCCGGAAACATGCCATCCGAACCGCTGCCAGCCACACGCAGGCGGGCCGTCCAGCGGCCCTTGCTGAATTCCTTCAGGTTCTTTGATGCAATGCGACCAGCCACGTACTGCGTGGGTGGGTGCTGTTCACCCTGCTTGCTCATGTTGTCGCACTCAATGGGCGTCCCGAGGTCGATGACTCGGACCTTGAGCGTACCGTCCGAAACCTCGCGCGTACCGTGCTGCCCGTCACGTAGGTAACACTGATCTTCGTTGTTGACCCACAGGATCTGATCCTGCCAGTTTTCCGGATTGAACGACTCGAAATCATCGAAAAATGTGGTTTCCCAACCATTATCCGAAGCCGAGGTTGACGGGTCTTCATTTGACAAACAGCCGGTGCCCACGACAAGGGCAGCGGCCAGCAGCAGAACTTGTAGGGTAGAGAAGCGATGAGATGTGGACATGACAGAAGATCGTGATGATGAGCAGCTTATTGGTGGTAGGCGCGTCTGCCTTAATCTAGGGCCAGGGCGGAAAATGCGTAGCCTCAGGCGTTCAAGGCGGGGTAGAGTGCTCTGAATCGCTGGTAAGAGTCATCGTACGCATCTACCCTGTTTGGGTTGGGCTCGATGACCGGCCCAGTACGAACGGCAGCCCCAGACACTTCGGCAACGTCTGCCCAGTGTCCTGTTCCCATGCCCGCAAGCATGGCTACGCCCATGGCCGCGCCCTCAGTAGTCGATGTGGTGACGAGAGGGACCTCGAGTACGTTGGCCAGGACCTGACGCCACAGCGGGCTTTGCATGGCTCCGCCGCTTGCCCTCAGTTCTGCGGGAGGCGGGAGACCCGCTTCCGCCAGGAGGCTCAGGTTGTCCTTCAAGCCGAATGCCACGCCCTCGAGTACTGCTCGGGTCAGGTGCCCCCTGCCATGGGCAAGCGACAGACCAGTAAAGGCGCCACGGGCGGAAGGGTTGGCGTGGGGCGTACGTTCACCGCTGAGATAGGGAAGGAACGTGACGCCATCCGCGCCGGGCGGAACCGTGGCGGCTTCATTCATGAGCGCATCGAAGCGCGTTTCCGGTGTAAAGGTGTCCCTGTACCATTGCAGGCTGCCTGCTGCAGAAAGCATGACTCCCATGACATGCCAAAGTCCCGGCAAGGCGTGCGGAAACGCGTGTATGCGGCCTTTAGGATCGAAGACAGGAGAGGCGGTGGGCGCAAATACCACCCCAGAAGTCCCGATGGTCAGAGCGAAAGTATGTATGTTCGTTGCGCCGACGCCGGTGGCCTGCGCAGCTTGATCCCCGGCACCTGCCATGACGGGAATGCCTTCAGGAAGCCCCGCTGCCTGCGCGGCGTCGGCGCTGACCCGACCAGTGATGTCGGTTCCCTCATGAGTCGGCGGCAACCATTCGGCAGGAATGTCCAGTGCCCGGAGCATTGCCGATGACCAATCCCGGCTCTCGAGATCTAGAAGCAGCGTTCCTCCGGCACCGGCGCGATCCGTTGCCCGTTCGCCCGTCAATCGGAGCCGGATGTAGTCTTTCGGGAGGAGTATGTGAGCAATGCGGTCGTAGTGGTGTGGTTCATGTTTGCGCATCCACAGGAGCTTGGGAGCCGTGAAGCCGGCATAGGCATCGTTCCCCGTGTGTTGTACAAGACCTTCCAAGCCAAGCGCCGAGCGGATTTCCTGGCACTCTGCTTCCGATCGCCCGTCATTCCAGAGAATGGCAGGACGGATGAGTCGATGCTCCCGATCCAGAGCGACGAGACCGTGCATTTGCCCAGTCAATCCCAGGCTGTGAATGTCCGTGGCTTTGCATCCGGCTTTTTCGATAGCCTGTTGAATGGCGTGCTGCGTAGCGTGCCACCATTGTTCGGGGTCTTGCTCACTCCATCCGGCGCGAGGTGTCTGAAGTGTGTGGCTCGCCTTGCCAATGGCTGCTACTTTACCCGAGGGGTCAAGTAGCAGCGCCTTCGTGGCCGTGGTGGAGACATCAATACCTAGAAACATGGATCCGTCTTAAGCTGATGAGTTCACGCCACGAACCTTCGCCGAGCCCATGCAAAGGCTCCTGCCAC
>JAAZVD010000202.1 GCA_018623785.1 Bacteroidota bacterium
TCGGCCCAATACATCCACAACCTCCCAAAATGCGGGGGCCTGCACCGGCTCTCCGATGTCCAGTGTTGTACCACCGGGCGACGGGTTCGGATAGGCCGTTACTCCTCGCGCTGCATTCGGGAATTCGGGTAGCTGCACGACATCCGTCGCCGAGGCTTCCACCAATACCCGGGCATACCAACGCCCGTATCGATGTGGACCCTGCAGGGGCAGCTCTAGAATATCACCGTTGTACGGATCCACATAGGTACCTCGCCAAGGACCATCTTCCATGGTAAACGTCTGGTCCTCCGAGGACAGATTGGCAATGACTACGACCTTGGAATGGGCATCGGCACGCATGAAGGCGAGCATATTACGCGGCTCCGATATGTCAACGCGCTCAGGAGGCGCACCTGCGGCGCCGCTCCATAGCGCCGTATTTCTCTCCTTGACATCATTCAGGACCCGGTAGAAATCCGATGTCGGATGGTCATCCTCCCAGATGATGGCGTCGTTCTCGAAAAATGCCAGTCTGCGATCATTGTTAACTTCCTGACCGGAGTAAATGAGGGACATGTCGTTCATGGTAGCTGTCAGGAGAGCAAAGGCCTCCCGAGCTTCTCCGAATCGCTCCCGAGCAGTGCCGATCCACGAGTTTTCGTCATGATTGGAGGTGAAATACAGCCGATAGTCGTCATCTGGATATGCTGCGCGATCGGCCATCATGTAGTTCCATACGTCATCCGCGTCAGCACTCCCTGCCACGACATCCGCGAGTACGCCCCCGCCAAACCCGTATAGTCCCCAGGCAAACGTCATGTCGAATCCGGCATCGTGGTAGCGCCGACCATCGCTTTCCGCGAGCAGTAGTAGATCGGAACGCACCGATTTAAGATGAGCCAGCAGGGGCACCCAGAAGCTGTTGGGCACGAAACTGGCTGCGTCGAATCGAAAACCATCCACGCCGACCTCCTCGACCCAGAAGGTCATGGCCCTCTGCATCCATGCCAGCAGCCCCAAGTGGGCGTGGTCGAACTGGATTACATCCGTCCAATTCGTTCCTGCAGGGGGAAGGAAGTCCCCGTTCGCATCGCGCACGTACCACGTCGGGTGCTCCGACGCCAATGGATTATCCGGTGCCGAGTGGTTTGCCACCCAGTCCATGATCACCTTCATCCCACGGGCGTGGGCATCATCGACGAGTGCCTTGAAGTCCTCAAGCGTTCCGAATTCCGGGTTGACCCCCATATAGTCCTGCACAGCGTAGTAGCTGCCGAGGGTGCCTTTTCGATTGACTTCACCGATGGGGTGGATGGGCATGAACCAGAGGATGTCCACTCCGAGCTCTTCCAGCCGATCCATGTGCCGGGAAAAGGCCCGGAACGTGCCAGCATTGGAATACTGCCTGACGTTCACTTCGTACATGACCGCTCCCCGGGACCAATCCGTGTGGTCCTGTGCCTGAACGGCCTGGAGCAGGACCAAAAGAAGCGCCAGAGAGAGGACCCGTATAACAATGCCCAAGAAAAACTGTCTCATGTCCTTCCAAACCCGGTAGTGGCCAACCCGTTTCCCGACCGAATGCCCTCCACTAACACAGACAGCGGCACGTTGAAACGATTTACCGTGTCGCCGCAACCTAAGGTAATCCGCACATCCTCCCGCGTAATGAAACGACTATGAGCTCCAAAAAAGTACTGACCTTCGAAGGCAAGGATATAACTGTTGTCTGGGATGGCAACCTGTGTATCCACGCCGAGGAATGCTGGCGCGCGGACAGTGACCTCTTCGATGTGAACCGCGAACCCTTCGGGGATCCTGATCTGGTTGATGCTGAAGAGGCCGATCGAATTTCCAAACGCTGCCCGTCTGGAGCTATCGCCTGGCGATCTAATGACGGCTCCTCGGAGGAGCAGGCCGAGGAAGAGAACACCGTCACCGTCGTGCCGTCTGGTCCGCTTTACGTCCGAGGGGATCTGAGCATCGAAGGCGTTCCCGAACAGGAGGGTAACGTCACTAAACGGGTAGCGCTGTGCCGGTGTGGCCTGTCAAAAAACAAACCCTTCTGTGACAATTCCCACATTGAGGGAGGATGGAAGGATGCCGGAGCCGTAGGGCGCGAAGGCCCCGGATTCGATGAATCCGGTGGTCCACTTTCGATTTCTCCCCGTAAGGATGGCCCCCTGCTCCTTCGAGGGAACGTATCTGTCCGTGCAGCCAGTGGGTGCGTTCGTTGGAAAGGATCGAAAGTATCCCTCTGCCGCTGCGGCCTCTCGAAGCGCAAACCGTTCTGCGACGGGGCTCACAAAGGACAATTTGAAGCCGACGGGGAATCCTGATCCGAGGCAAGGTCGTTGCACGGAACTCAACGTCTACTCATCGAACCTCGCCGCCATGCCCGCCTGCGTCGTAGCCGCCCTGTATCATTTTGCCTCGATTGAGAATCCGGAGACGTTCCGGGATGCCGTCCAGGACGTCATGGACGGCAACAAGGTGCGGGGTACCATCCTCGTCGCGACTGAAGGAATCAACGGCACGGTATCAGGATCACGTGACGGTATCGATGCTCTGCTCGCTTTCCTGAAAGGGCAGCCGGGACTGGGCGGTTTGGAACACAAGGAGTCCTATACCGACGAATGTCCTTTCCTGCGCACAAAAGTTCGCCTGAAAAAAGAGATCGTCACGCTGGGTATCGAGGGCGTAGACCCGAATCGATCCGTGGGAACGTATGTCGATCCTGAGAACTGGAACGATCTGATTTCGCAGGACGATGTCATCCTGATCGACACTCGAAACGACTACGAGTACCAGATCGGCACGTTCAAGGGGTCCGTCAATCCAGAAACGCGTTCCTTCCGGGAATTTCCGGCCTACGTCAAAGGCGCCTTGGACCCACAGAAAAAGCCGAAAGTGGCCATGTTTTGCACCGGCGGTATCCGTTGCGAGAAAGCCACCTCGTGGCTTAAGGAGGAGGGGTTTGACGACGTCTACCACCTGAAGGGCGGTATCTTGAATTATCTCGAGAAGGTCGATGCGAAAGACTCCCTTTGGGAAGGCGAGTGCTTCGTCTTTGACGGGCGGGTTACTGTGGACCACGACCTCAATCCGGGACACTACGACATGTGCCATGCGTGCCGCATGCCCATTTCCGCAGACGACATGGCCTCAGCCCATTATGAAAAGGGCGTCAGCTGTCCACATTGCCACGACCGTCTCTCGGATGAGGATCGCGAACGCATGAAAGAGCGTCAGCGGCAGATTGACCTGGCCCGTGAGCGGGGCGAAAACCACCTCGGCGACGATGCTGCGCTAACCCTGGAACAGCGGCGCGCGCAGAAAAAGGCGCGCCGCGAGGCGCAACGCCAACAAGCCGACTGATCAGTGATGGTCGCCGGTCCCCGGCGTGATCATGATGTGGGCGCGCCAGTCTCCAGGCAGCATGAGCCACGGAGCCCCGGGTGCAGCAGGTTGGGTCGGCAGGCCGGTAGTGGCTGCAGTAGCATACGGCGTGTAGATGACGTAGCGCAGGTTGGCATGCATGACCTCTCCCGTTTCCTCATCATAGTGCGCTTCATCGCCATACTTGATATACAGTGTGGAAGGGCCTTCCGTAAACGCCAAGGATCCTGCCTCGATCTCTTCGCCACGCTTGGCAACGGTTTCCATCCCGCTCATTCCCTCAGCCCGCAGCTCGCGCCCGCGTGCCATGTACGCCTCAAGGTCTCGATGGTAACAAACGGACTCAAAGCCCTCCTGAGCAGGATTATCAGCCACGCACGTCAGCTCATTCTCACCCTGCCGGACAATCCAGTATAACCCCTGATCGTCGTAGGCCAGGACGCGTGCGCCCTCCTTCAATTCATCAGGCGCTGCAGCCAGGGCCTGATTTATGAGGTGCTGGTCTTCAGCAGACTGCGCGCAGGCTACATTGGTCAGTGCCAGAGCGGCGCCAAAAAGGAAGACAGGAATACGATTCATAGGACGGGACGTGGTTAACATGGGAACGA
>JAAZVD010000203.1 GCA_018623785.1 Bacteroidota bacterium
GCCTGGCTGGACGTCGAAATTGCTGCCGCTGCAGCCTGGTCTAGGCTTGGGGTCATCCCGGCAGAGGATGTCGAGAAGATTCGGGCGAAAGCGACCTTCGACGTGGACCGCATCCATGAGATCGAGGAGATCACGCGCCACGACGTGGTCGCCTTCACCCGCGCGGTGTCCGAGTCCCTGGGAGAGGAGCGCAAGTGGGTGCACTACGGCCTGACAAGCTCCGACGTTGTCGATACGGCGTGGTCCGTTCGCCTGAAGAAGGCCAACGATTTGATCCTCAAGGAGATTGATCGGATACTGGACGTGCTGGCGCGCCGCGCGGGCGAGCACCGGCACACGCTGATGATGGGTCGCACCCACGGCATTCACGCCGAGCCTACGACCTTTGGTGTCAAGCTCGCGCTGTATTACGACGAAATGCGACGCAACAAAGAGCGTTTCCTGGCTGCTGCTGAAGGCATGCGCGTTGGTAAGGTCTCCGGTTCCGTCGGGACGTTTGCTCACTTGCCCATGGAAGTCGAGCAGTATACCTGCGAATTCCTGGGTCTCGAAGCCGCGCCCGTCTCGACGCAGGTCCTGCAGCGTGATCGCCACGCCTATTACCTGGCTACGCTAGCTGTAATCGGCGGAACGCTCGAGAAGATGGCAGTCGAAGTTCGCGGCCTGCAGAAGTCCGAAGTGCGCGAAGTGGAGGAGGCCTTCCGCAAAGGGCAGAAAGGCTCATCATCCATGCCGCATAAGCGCAATCCGATCGGGAGCGAGAACATCACCGGGTGCGCCCGCATGTTGCGCGGCTACATGGTAACGGCCTATGAGAATATGCCCCTTTGGCATGAGCGCGATATTTCGCACTCCTCGGCCGAACGCGTCATCCTGCCCGACGCCACGACCATCCTGCACTACGCCCTCAGCCGGTTCACGACGCTGATGGACAACCTGGTCGTCTTCGAGAATAACATGCGCCGCAACATGCAGCGTACTTTCGGGCTCTACAACAGCCAGCGTGTGCTCAATGCCCTCATCGAGAAGGGCCTGATGCGCGAGGATGCCTACGACCGCGTGCAGCCATGCGCCATGCAGGCGTGGGAGACCGAGGAGCAGTTCAAGGACATCTGCTTGGCCAACGACGGCATCCGCGAGCACATGAGTGCCGACGAGATCGAAGCCTGCTTCGATGATGCCTACCACCTCAAGCGGGTGGACGGCATCCTGGCGCGCGTCGGGCTCTGATATCCTTGACAGGTCGGTTTGGCTGAATCTTCGAGGTTGGTGTGTAACCATCTGCTAGGTCAGATGTACCCAAGGCCATTAAGTCAGACATTCATCTTCGGGGCACGGTGAGGCTGTAGGCAGCCAATTCCTGACCGACGGTAAGCGTCCCCGTGACGCAAGCCCGTGACCTCCAGCGGCACTCGCCAACGGAGTTGATCTGGTGAGAGGCCAGAGCCGACGGTATAGTCCGGATGGGAGAAGATGATACCGATGTGCAACTGCGCACGACCGATGGGTCGTGCGTGGCTGCCCATGTGGTGTGGACCTTTCCAAGCGTCCATCGTGCCCCCCTGCAGTTCTCATGGCTCACGAGGAGCACATGCGGCGGGCGCTCGATTTGGCGCGTCGCCATCGAGGGTCCACCAGCCCCAATCCCTGCGTCGGCGCCGTCATCGTGCGCGATGGCGTTGTTGTAAGCGAAGGTGCCCACGAGCGTGCAGGTCAGCCACATGCCGAAGCTGTTGCCCTGGGCCTGGCTGGAGAGCAGGCCCGCGGCGCCACTCTGTACTGCAACCTCGAGCCCTGCAACCACCACGGCAAGACACCACCGTGTACCGAGGCCATCATCGCGGCTGGAATCAGCACGGTGGTTTTTGCCGTCGCAGATCCGAACCCTGGAGTAGCAGGACAAGGTGCGGAACGCCTGCGCGCGGCCGGCATCGACGTTCTAACCGGCACTCTGCAAGACGACGCCTGCCACCTGAACAGGGAGTTTTTCCACTTCTGCCGAACCGTCCGTCCCTGGGTGGTCCTGAAGATGGCTACGTCCCTTGACGGAAAGGTGGCTACGGCCTTGGGCGAGAGTCAGTGGATTACCTCCCCGGAGTCCCGTGAACACGCCCACCGTTTACGTCATGAGGTCGATGCTGTGGTTGTGGGCGCCAGGACGCTCACGGCAGACAATCCACGACTTACCGTCCGGATTCCCGGCGGTCCCTGGAAGCAGCCCCATCGCATTGTGCTGGACAGTACAGGACGCGCCGCTCCTGAAGCTGCCTTGTTCGATCCAGCCGTCACTTCGAGAGCTATCCTGGCAACGACAGCGCAGGCACCCGAAACGACCCTGGTCGCTTTCGAATCCCGCGGCGTCGATGTCCTGGTGGCGGAAAACGATCCGCTGGGCCGTGTCGATCTGTCATCTTTTCTGCAGCTCCTCGCGCAGCGGGGCATCCAGTCTTTGCTGGTCGAAGGGGGACCAAGGATTGCCGGCTCCTTCCTCGAATCGGATCTGGTCGACGAAGTGGTTTCCTACCTCTCACCATCCCTGATCGGCGGAGATGAAGCAAAAAGCGCCCTGGCTGGCCCAGGTCGTGCTTCGCTGGCCGACCGACTCTGGCTTGATCGACTGACCGTGGACCGCGCCGGAAATGACATCGTGGTCCGGGGTCTGGTTCGCCGAACATCCCATCCTACCAAGTAATCATGTTTACAGGCATCATCGAAGAAATCGGAACCGTCCGCGAACTGAACGACGCGGGAGATGGCGTTTCCCTGAGCATCGAGGCCTCCAAAGTGCTCGAAGACGTACAGCAGGGAGACAGCATTGCTGTGAACGGCACCTGCCTGACGGTCGTCACGTTTGACGATACCTCGTTCGAAGTCGGCCTCGCTCCTGAAACCATGCGCCGTACGAGCCTCGGTGTTCTCGGACCGGGGGATGGAGTAAATCTGGAGCGCAGCATGCCCGCCAACGGCCGTTTTGGAGGGCATGTGGTTCAAGGTCATGTCGATACCACGGGTCGCATCCATTCGCGGGAGATCGATGGAGACAGCCTGGTGCTGACCATCGAGTTGGACCCTGACTATCTGAAGTACCTCGTGCCGAAGGGCTACATCGCCGTGGACGGCACGTCCCTGACGGTCATCGATGTCCTGGAAGACGCGTTCACCCTCATGCTGATTGCCTATACGCAGGAGCATGTGATCCTGTCCAGGCAGCCCGTCGGGTACCGGCCCAACATCGAAGTCGACATTTTTGGCAAGTACATCGAGCGTCTGATGCGCTCAGGAGCGTCGTCATGAACAGGATGCAACGGGCCATACAGGAAATCCGTGCTGGCCGCCCGGTCATTGTCATGGATCACCCGGACCGGGAGAACGAGGGCGACTTGGTGATGGCCGCTGAGTATGCTTCACCGGATTGGATTAATTTCATGGCCAAAGAAGGGCGGGGTCTGATCTGTGCCGCCGCCGCCCCGCACGTTCTGGATCGGTTGGATATCCCACGCATGGTGTCCGGTACCGCCGGGCGAGCGCAGCACGAGAGCCCATTCACGCTTTCCGTGGAAGCCGCCAATGGTATTTCCACGGGTATTTCGGCAGCGGACCGATCGCGGACTTTCACCGTTTTGGCCGATCCTGACGCTGGGCCCACCGATATCAACGTACCGGGACACGTATTCCCGTTGCGTGCAAAGGCGGGAGGGCTGGCAGAGCGCAAAGGACACACGGAAGCCTCCGTGGCACTGATGGGTCTTGCCGGGATGCAGCCGGTGGCTGCCATCTGTGAAATCATGAATCCTGACGGAGGGATGGCCCGCAAGGCCGACCTGGAGGATTTTGCTGCCATTCATGATCTGGTGCTCATTTCGATCGAGGACATCGAGGACATCGAGGACATCGAGGCCAGCATGGGCCTCGGTCGTTCAGGCGAGGAAACAGCTCTGGCTTCAAAGGGTGGGTGCGAAGTCCGACGTGCAGCCGAATCCACCCTGCCA
>JAAZVD010000204.1 GCA_018623785.1 Bacteroidota bacterium
GAGGCGCGAGAGCGTTTCCTTGAGAACGTCGTGCATGGAGGAAGCCGCCTTGCGCAGCTGTGAATCCGAAATGCGGAAGATCTCGGACTCGGCGTGATCCAAAAGCTCGAAGGCGTCGGCCGACGGATCGTAGGCCTGTCCCACGACCGTGGTCATGGTCTCGATCAGATTACGTAGCAGCGACTTTTCAGCTACGATACGCGCATGGTACTCCACGTTGGCTGCCGTGTCGACCGAGGCTGTCAGTTCGGACAGGTAGTAGGATCCCCCTACGGATTCCAGTTTATCCCGGCGCTTGAGCTCATCACTGAGCGTTATCAGGTCGACCGGGTTGCCCCGTTCAAAGAGGCTCAAGACGCATTCGTAGATGGTGTTGTGCCGCTCGGAGTAGAACGCTCCCGGCTGCAGGATTTCGACCGTCTTCGGGATGGCTTCGCGCTCGATGAGCATGGCGCCGAGCACCGTTTTCTCCACATCGCCCGCCTGTGGAGGCACACGACCGCCGCGTGGCACGGACGAGCCCCCCTGTGGATATGATTCCTGGGGGTAGGATGAGGGGCGAAGTTCTGGAAGCAGGTCGGACATGGGGGGTCAATTATGCATCAATCGTGGGGCATCAGTTGCCGGCAGGAGCTGTCAGTTCGTCATAGCGCTTACGGAGCACCTGAACATCGTCCCAGGTGGGGCGCTTCCAGTTCGGATTGCGCAACAAGGCCGCCGGGTGGTACGTGACCATCACTGGAATGCCGTAGTAATCATGGAACGTGCCGCGCATGTCCTTCAGGCTCGAATCTACGCCGAGCAGACTCGTTCCGGATGTCCTTCCTACGCACAGGATCAGCTTGGGCTGGATGAGGGCAATCTGCTTGTGCAGGATGGGGATATGCGCGCGGATCTCGTCCGGCTTCGGGTCCCGATTGTTGGGTGGCCGGCTTTTTAGGATGTTGGCGATGTAGACATCCGAACGCTCGAATCCGATGGCGTTGAGAATATTCGTCAGTAGCTGCCCCGCCCGTCCCACAAACGGCTCGCCCTGCTTGTCCTCGTCGGCTCCGGGCGCTTCGCCGATGACCATCAGGTCGGCTTGCGGGTTGCCAACGCCGAATACCGGATTGATACGCGTCGCATCCAGTTCGATCAGTTCCGTGGCGGCCACCCAGGCGCGGACCTCGTCCAGCGTGGCAAAGGCTTGCAGCGGAGAATCCTCGGGAATGAGACCTGCAATGCGGGCATACACATCGTCAGCCGAAATTGCTTTGTCCGGCGATGGGTTGGTCGGATCGTCTTCAGTCGGGGTCGGGTCGTTGGCCGCCATTGATGGAGAGGCTGGTTCGGGTGAAAGGGACTCTGTATCCGGCGGTGCGCTCATTCTCGCTGACCTCGGCTCCTGTGCGCTCGTTACGAGTACCAAATCCCCATACAGGGCCATCTGATGTTCGAGAGCGATGCGTATGTCGTTCAGTTCGTTGGACATGGGCACGGGTATCAAAGCGAGCCGTGAAAATTAGCGATTTCTCGGGCGGTGCGGGTGGCACCTTTGCACAAACGGCTCAGAGGTTTTCAACACCCTACTTCAGGAAGCGGGATCGATAGTGCTCGGGTCTGTACCCAGGACAGCGAGCTCGAGGATGGCCTCGGCAACGTCGGCTTTTGGCATGAGTGGCAGAGCAATTTCATGACCGTGTGCGGAGAGCAGGGTAACATGATTGGTGCCTGTGCCGAAGCCTGCGCCTGCTTCGTTGGGATTGTTCAGGACAATCCAGTCGAGATTCTTTCGCTCGAGCTTGCTGCGGGCATTGACCAGGCCATCGTCGGTTTCTAGGGCGAACCCAACCAACAGCTGGCTATCATGTTTTGCTTTTCCCAAGCCCGCCAGGATGTCTGCCGTGGGCGTCAGGTTCAGGTCGGGCGATGCCGCTTCCTTTTTGATTTTGCTCGTAGACGGCGTGGCCGGCGTGTAATCCGCAACGGCGGCCGACATGATAATGACATCGGCATCGGCATGCTCCATGGCCGCAGCATGCATGTCGGCTGCGGACTCCACATTGATGCGCCGGACCCCGTCGGGCGTTGCCAGCGATACGGGCCCAGCGATGAGAACCACGTCCGCGCCGCGGCGGGCCGCGGCGCGGGCCAGTTCAAAGCCCATCGTGCCCGTCGAATGATTGGAAATGAAGCGCACCGGGTCGATGCGCTCGCGTGTCGGACCAGCGGTTATGACGATCCGTTTACCGGCCAACGGCCCATCCCCTGTAGAAGCCTTTGCAGCCAGTACCTGACTGGCTCGTTCGAAGATGGCCTCGGGCGAGGGCAATCGGCCCTGCCCGACGAGGCCGCTGGCCAGTTCGCCATGCTCGGCTTCCATAACCGTCACACCACGGCCTGCCAGCGTGTCCAGATTTGCTCGCACCGCCGGGTGCAGGTACATGTCATGGTCCATGGCCGGGCATACCATTGTCGGGCAGCGGGCCGTCAGCGCTACGGCCGTCAGCATCGAATCGCAGGCGCCGCTCACGAGCTTCGCCAGAGTCTGCGCCGTGAGCGGCGCCACCAGGAAGAGGTCTGCCCACAGTCCGAGTGCAACATGCTTTGTCCAGGAGCCCACTTCGTTTTCAGGAAAGATCTCGGTGTGGACTTCGCTTTCGGATAAGGTACCCAATGTCAAGGGCGTCACGAATCTGGACGCATCAGGCGTCATGACGACGCGTACTTCAGCGCCCGCCTTCTTGAACAAGCGTACCAGTTCAGCCGTCTTGTAGGCGGCAATACCGCCCGTGACACCCAACAGGATGCGGCGACCAGCCATGGAATATGATCTTGTCTCAGCCATCGGAGCACATGTCACTCATTGGAGCGGGCATTCAGGAAGGATCGGGTCAGGTCGATGAGCTCGGTCGCTGCCGTGTCCAGGTCGTCATTCACAATGGTGCGGTCGAAAGAGCCCTCGAAGGACATTTCGTACGCCGCTTTGTCCAATCGCGTCCGGATGGCGGCTTCATCGTCCGTGCCGCGCGAGCGCAATCGCTCTTCGAGCACCGCCATGCTGGGCGCCTTCACGAAGATGGCCAGGCACCGTTTCCCGTACTGCTCTTTGACGTTCAGGGCCCCCACCACATCCACATCCAAAAGCACCGGATGCACGACGGATGAGCGCTCCACCTCGCTACGCAACGTACCGTAGTAGCGGCCGGGATACACCTCTTCGTACTCCAGCAGCCTGTCCGCGGCAATGGCCTCGCGAAAGGCTTCCGTACTCAGGAAATGGTAGGCCTCGCCGTCCTTCTCCTCGCCACGCAGCGCGCGCGTCGTGGCCGAGACGGAAAAGCGGATCTGTGGCAGTGCCGTCATCAGGCGGGCCGCCAAGGACGACTTGCCTGACCCGCTGGGCGCAGCCACAATGATGATGCACGGCCCTGGTCCCGCATCGTTGCCAGCGGTATGACCGGCCGCTTCACTCAACGTTTTCGACCTGCTCTTTGATCTTTTCGAGCTCCTCCTTCATGCCTACCACGAGGTGTGCCATCTCGGCGTCGTTGGACTTCGAGCCGATGGTGTTGATCTCGCGGTTCATCTCCTGGGAGAGGAAGTTCATCTTGCGCCCGACAGGTTCGCCCGAGGCCAGGGCCTCGCGGAAAAGGGCCAGGTGCGAATCCAGTCGTACGCACTCTTCGCGCACATCCAGCTTATCGGCCAGCATGGCCATTTCGAATTCGATGCGTTCAGGGTCGATGCGCCCTTCCTCGATGATTTCCGAAAGCCGCTCGCGCAGTCTTTCGCCCGATGCCTGCACGCGCTCTGGAGCCAGACGCTCGGCTTTGCGCAGACGGGTCTCGATGCCATCGAGGCGTTCACTGAGTTCTTTATGCAGCGCTTCGCCTTCCTGCAGCCGCATGGCCTGCATGCCATCGCAAGCGGCCCCGAGTGCCGCCTGAGTGGCCTCCCAGATAGCATCCAGGTCTTCTTCCACCTCATC
>JAAZVD010000205.1 GCA_018623785.1 Bacteroidota bacterium
GCAGATACACCGTGATTTGGTTTCTTTTTCCAGGATGCATATCCGAGGCTCTGCGTCCAAGGATATCGGAGATCTCCAGAACCTCTTTTTCGGAATCCGGAAGTGCGTCAGCATGCAGTGATACGGGCATGGCTGTGAGATCAACCAGTCCCGACACCGATGCAACGTCGGATGGTGGATCTCCCGGTTGATCAAACACAGGGGCCACCCCCAGAAATTCCTTTTCGTACACTCGTTTGGTCGGTTTAGAATTCTGGACCACGTGCGCAACAGAGTAGCCATAGCTCACGGAGCGCTCTCGTATGAGGTATGGCAGTCTTTGGGAAGCCTCAGCCGAGGCCTCTCGAGAGTTGTCGGGAGCGATAAGCAGCTCGAAGGGAATACCTGAGGCTACATCGTGGGGAATGATCAGTAAGTCATCCTGGTCTATGAAGGTTTCTACAGGTTCCAGTAGGCGACGATAGAGTTCTGTAGCCAGCGCAACGAATGTATCCGTGTCATGGGTTTTCAAAGCGTCATACACCGCACCCTTGGCCATCTGGATGGCTGTTATATCGCCGAGGCGGTGGGTTGAAACGCCCTCGCTGTTGATGACGAAGGCGATGACCTGATCCCGCACCTGCACGTACTCGACAATGGACTGATTCGACGGTACGTTGGGTAATACCAAGCCGTTCAGTAACCGAAACGTTTCTGAAAGTGGGCTTCGCGGCCAGGCTCCCGCATGCAGGCCATGTGGAACAGCCGGTTTTTCAAGTACCGTCGTTGGAACAGCTGGCGGCCAGGCATCCATTTCGAAGGTTTCCTGGTTGGCAGGAATCTCCTCGTCGGCCAAGACTTCCTGATCCTCCAGCCAGGTAGGAGAACGTGGTCGAATGGACAGTAGCTCGGAGATGAGATGCCCCCCCAGGTACATATCCGTCGCAATCAGAAGTCTCCGACTCAATTGCTCATCCCTGGTCTGCTCTGCCAGGGTCAGTCCGATATCAATGAAGTCCGCCAATTGAGCGTCAAAGCGGCTTCCACGGCGTTCCGGAGAGCCGCTAGTAAGCAGGCCCAGCCTACCCGCATTCGATAGCGTAATCAGGTTTTCCAGGGTATCAAACGCACGGTGCCATGTGGAAAAGGATCGCTGCTGCTCGGCCAGTGTCATCAAGGAACGTGCCTTGATCTCAAGCGCATCCAGAAGCAGGCTGGAATTGGTGGCATCCTTCAACAATAAAATGGCCTCGGAGGAGCCAGCCCCCACTGTACCTGTATTTGTGTCGATGGAAGTTATGCTGGCCTTGAGCGCTGAGGAGTAGTCCAGCATCGAAAAGTGAATCCGCGACTTTATCAGATGAAGATCTGCGGCCACCGGGCTTGAACGACCTTCGATACGTGCCAACTCCTCGTCAACAGTGCTGAGAGCCTGGGTGAATAGGCCGAGACCATGCAAGGACATGGCCATTTCCCCGAGGGCGATCGAGTAGCGAGGATGATCTTTCAGGCCGAGGTGCTCGTAGATCTGCAGGGCTTGCGAGATGTGCTTCCGACCAGCTCCGGGAGCCTCTATACTGTTCTCGATTTTGCCGAGATAGGTAAGCGAAGAGGCAAACGAAGCAGATTCCGACCCCAGGATGGCTTCTTTGATGTGCAACGCCTCCCGCATCGAGGTGCGCGCGCGTTCAAATTCTCTCAGGGCAAGATGCGCTATACCGATATTATTGAGCGTAAAGCCCAGCTGGAGTCGAAACGAGCCTGCTTGTGCTCTCCAGATATTCTCGGCAGCCCGGTGGTAGCGAAGTGCTGCCTCAGGATTTCCCGCCGCCTCGTACACATTACCCAGATTTCCCAATGTGCCTGCAATCTTCGGGTGCATGCTCCCCCAAAGCTGACGCCTGCCCGCGAGTACTTCCAGGTGGATGGATGTTGCTTTCTCGTTGTCTCCCATTCGGTAGTAGACATTACCCAGATTGTTCAGCGTACTCAGAAGGGCCTCGTTCACTGCAGGGTTGTCCTGAATCAAGAGACTCAGGCCTTTTTCATAGTCCGAAATGCTGTCGTGAAAGGATCCATTCATCTGGTGACGGAAGCCATTGATGTAATGGTAGTATCCCATCAACCGCAGGTGCCCTTGAAGCGGTTGCAGAGCGTCCTTGCATGTCTCAAGCCGAGTCTGCGCTTCCTGATACCGTCCGCGGCGGATGGCTATCTCGGCTGATGTACATCGCTTTTCCGCGGAGACGACGAGGCTGCTGTCATCAGGCACGTGCTGGATGAGGGCATAGGCCTCTTCCAATTGATCCGACCTCATCATGCTGTGCACACGACCAAGCATTGGATGGCCAGATGACAGAAACGGTATCTCGGATTCTGCGGCGGCCTCGGAAGCAGGTTGGGATACAGGATCTGCAGACTTTGGCTGGCAGGCGGTCAATGGGGTCAGTAACAGTAGAAGAGCCATCAGGCGAAGGACATGAGGAGACATACCGGGTGTCGGGGTTTTGGGTGGTTTATAGCTAGACACGGGCGCTCCTCTTTCGTAACCTAGCTTTTCATTCGAAGCACCGGTTCATTGGCAATCGGTTGCGCCAAAGGGTATCTGCACACCGCTGTCCCGTTGGTCCCGCCCCGAGAGGCACTCCTTCTATCGGAGCACTCGATCCCAATCCGGAGTTTCGGCCCATGAATGCCTTCCGCCTGAAGCTTGTTGTGGCCTTTGCCACACTCTACATCGTTTGGGGATCAACCTATTTGGCCATCGCCATTACGGTGCAGTCAATTCCGCCCTTTCTGGCTATCGGTAGCCGATTCCTGGTGGCAGGTACCTTGCTCTACGCGTTCTTGCGCATTACGGGTAAGCCCCGACCCGGCCTTCGTCAGACTTTGAATGCTGCCCTTGTCGGATTTTTTACCCTCGGGATCGGCACGGGTATGGTTGCCTGGGCGGAGCAGTTCATTGATTCGGGTTTTGTAGCCCTGCTCATTACCTCATTACCCCTTTGGTTTGTACTGTTGGACTGGCTGATGCTTGGTGGAGGAGCCCCCAATAGATTCGTGGTTCTGGGCCTCCTCATGGGGTTTGCCGGTATCGTGATCCTTACCGGTCCCACCCTGAAAGCCGGAATCCAGGAGACCAATTCCGTAGCCATTCTGCTTGTTCTGGTCGGCACCTTGTCTTGGTCGGCCGGATCGCTGCGCAGCCGGCAGATTCGTATGCCTGAGAACGCCTTCATGTCGTCAGCTATCCAGATGACATTCGGGGGGTTGATGGTCGGTCTTGTAGGATGCCTCGTCGGCGAGTGGGCTATGCTCGATCCGAATGTCTTTATGCCAGCGTCGCTTTGGGCATGGGGGTATCTGGTTGTATTTGGTTCCTTCGGAGCCTTTTCCGCATACGTCTGGCTGCTGGAGAATGCCCCACCCAAACAGATTTCCTCCTATGCATTCATCAACCCGGTGGTGGCCGTGTTTCTAGGATGGTGGTTGGCCGATGAGGTGCTTACACCCCGCATCCTGCTGGCCTGCTTTCTCATGGTTGCAGCGGTTGGCCTGATCGTAGCTCGCGGAGGCCGGGGGAGCTCCTCGAGAAGTAGCGCGGACTAGCTTATGGAGGAGTCAGCTGTTTCAGGTGCACAGGGCGTCAGGCAGTAGGATGTGTCTTGGAGGCGCCGCCGCTAGCACGGAGGTGGATGGGTATTACTTGTCTACACGATAGAGGGGATAGGGAGTATGTATAAAAAAGACATGTATATACTAAGTAATATGGGTTTTAATACAAATCATCATTACAGTATGTAAATCGTCAAATGATGAGCAATATGCTGTATAGATCATTTTGGTGCCTATTGTATGAGTGCAGGAAAGTCTCCGGAAGTCGATGCGAGAGGCGTAATAAGGTGTATAAATGATGAAACATACACACTCATATATAAATATTTAAAAATACAAACATATATTAGGTAGTA
>JAAZVD010000206.1 GCA_018623785.1 Bacteroidota bacterium
GACCCAGACGCAAAGGCCCGTGAATCTGAACAAAAAGCGTTCAGCCCGGCCCGTTTTTTATGACCAGGCCTTCGAAGACCAGAAGGGAGAGACGTTCAAAGCCCCCATCATTACCCACGACCACGTGTTTGCCTTCTCAGATCCTGACGAGAAGCAGCCATCCACGCCGCGGGTAGAGCGCCCCGATTTACGGGATCACCTGGTATCCCGACAGTCCTTCATAGCCGCCGAGCTCCTCGCCCCGCCGCTTTCGAAGCGGGGTCGAAGGCACTGAGCCTCGTGTCGCAACCGTAGCCGCACATAGCAAGCGTTGTCGCCCAGGTTAAGCAGGGCCGCATGCCCTGAGCAAGGCCGCCGCACGGGTTACGCAGGGCCCTGCTTGACAAGCCGGACCCTGCCCCGAGCAAGATCGACCAACCTAGAGCTGCTCGATCACGTCCAATTCCGTCGGCTCCTCACCACCCTTTTTGAACAGCTTGGCGCCGATGGATCCACCGATCGCTCCGAAGGCGGCCGAGATGGCCAACCCAAAGACGCCGCTGAGCAGGTACGGTCCCACTTCGAAAGGTGCCTCCAACTGTCGCTCCATTTCCTCAATTTGCTCTGGCGGCATGCTGTCCCCGAAGGAGTTGACCATGAGCTCGAGAATGGCCAGGTCGTGGCGAATACCCACCTGGATCAAGACCAGATTCACTACCAGCGCAATAAGCGTACCGCCCAAAGCGGTCATCGTACCGAGACCCGCCCCCTTACCCGTTGGTATCGTCAACTCATTCGTGTCGGTATAATGCCAAACTGCCACCAGCGCTCCGGCAATGACGCCCAGGCAGCACAGAATATTGATGTAGCTCAGGTACGACGTGCTCAGGAGACCCGTTACGAGAGCTCCTAGGAGAATGGACTGTTTGGAATCGGGCATAACAAAAGTAGGATGATGGGTGGCAGCACGTCTCTGAATCTACGAACGCATCGCCTTCTTGTGACACAAGATTTGCCTTCGGGACGGATATCAGGTCACCCTCACCCTTTCCGGCTTGTTTTCCCTGCAGACATTAGAACCGCCGATGCCAACAAAAGCCCTGCCATAAGGCCAAACCAGGCCCCGGTAGCCACTCTACTCACAGGTGCATTCGTCCAAAGGCCAACGACATCCCCGGACCAATCCACGAAGCCGGGCAGAGCGGCCAGAACCAGAAGGAGTACAGGGCGAATCCCGGGTAGCATCCTGCCGCGGGACATGACGAAAGCGAATGATCCGCCAACGAATCCGAGATAGGCCCCGTAACATCGGTGGCAGACGGCCAGCGCCGTTCCATCAACGTGGGGCGATCGGCCGGGAAGCTGATGACAGACCGATGCAAAGGCCGCCATCAACGCATCCGACACGGCCTCTGGTACAAAAGGAGGTAAGGTGGCGAATACAACCAGCATCCCCAACCCGGACGTAAGCAGGAGTCCGTTGCGATAAAAATGTGAAACCGTGGAAGTCATGTCGTGGTTGCTGCAACAGCGTCGTAGGCCGCGCCTCGGCTCGGTTCACAGTTTTTTAATTGCCCGGTTCCCTTGAGGCGCCGCAAACCGAGTTTTCTGCTGCAAAACGGCGGAACAGACGGTGTAACCCCTCGGTTCCACACCACTCCGGGCGGAAAAGATGCCGCGCGGGTTCGTAGTGACGCCAGGTTAGCACTCTCCCTCGTAGAGTGCCAAAGCGTACCCAATATTCAACAATCAACTATCATCAGAGGCAGCATAACCATGGCTAGCATCAAACCTCTCGGCGATCGCGTGGTGGTGAAGCCCGAGCCGGCCGAAGAGAAAACGGCCAGCGGACTCTTCATCCCCGATACCGCTAAAGAAAAGCCGCAGCGCGGCACCGTAGTGGCTGTTGGCCCCGGTAAGGTCGAGAACGGAAACAAGATCGAGATGACCGTCAGTGAAGGCGATACCGTTTTGTACGGCAAGTACTCCGGTACCGAAATCACCATGGATGGCGACGACGTGCTGATCATGCGCGAATCCGACATCCTCGGCATCGTTAACGACTGATTCGGTCAACGACCAAGAGCGTCAGTGCCCTACGGGGTCTATCTCTGACGATCTCTGCTCACCCGTGCGCCCGGAGAAGCGGCGCAAATCGTTCACGGACGATAACCCAATATCAAAACCATGGCTAAGCAAATCATTTTTGACTCGGAAGCACGTACCGCCCTCAAGCGCGGTGTCGACCAGCTTGCCGACACGGTGAAAGTGACGCTCGGACCGAAAGGCCGCAACGTCATCATCGAGAAGAAATTCGGAGCCCCTACCGTCACGAAAGACGGTGTATCGGTGGCTAAAGAGATCGAACTCGAAGACAAGATCGAAAACGTAGGCGCTCAGATGGTCAAGGAAGTTGCTTCCAAGACCTCGGACGTTGCCGGTGACGGTACCACGACCGCTACGGTCCTGGCCCAGGCCATCATGACCACCGGTCTGAAGAACGTTACTGCCGGTGCCAACCCGATGGACCTCAAGCGCGGCATCGACAAAGCCGTCCAGTCGGTTGTGGCTCACCTGCGCAGCATCAGCCAGGAAATCCAGGATCGCGACAAAATCGCCCAGGTCGCCACGATTTCGGCCAACAACGACGCTGCCATCGGTAACGACATTGCTGATGCCTTCGAGCGCGTTGGCAAGGAAGGCGTCATTACGGTCGAAGAAGCCAAAGGCATGGAAACCACGCTGGACGTGGTTGAAGGCATGCAGTTCGACCGCGGATACCTCTCGCCCTACTTCGTGACCAATGCAGACAGCATGGAAGCGGTCATGGATGATCCGTACCTGCTGATCTTCGACAAGAAGATCTCGGCAATGAAGGACCTCCTTCCGATCCTCGAGAAAGTTGCTCAGACCGGTCGTCCGCTCGTTATCATTGCGGAAGATGTGGAAGGCGAAGCCCTGGCCACGCTGGTTGTCAACAAGCTGCGCGGCACGCTGAAAATTGCCGCCGTCAAGGCGCCTGGATTCGGCGATCGTCGTAAGGCCATGCTCGAAGACATTGCCATCCTGACAGGCGGTACGGTCATCTCCGAAGAGAAAGGCTACAAGCTCGAGAATACCACGCTCGACTACCTCGGTCAAGCCAAGCGCGTTGTCATGGATAAAGACAATACGACGGTTGTGGATGGTTCTGGCGATGCCGATCAGATCAAGGCCCGTGCCGGTCAGATCAAGCAGCAGATCGAAACCACGACCAGCGACTACGATCGCGAGAAGCTGCAGGAGCGCCTTGCCAAACTGGCCGGCGGAGTTGCCGTTCTTCGCATCGGTGCCGCTACCGAGCCTGAAATGAAAGAGAAGAAGGCCCGTGTCGAAGATGCGCTACACGCCACGCGCGCAGCCATCGAAGAAGGTATCGTCCCTGGTGGCGGTGTAGCCTTCCTGCGCGGTGTTGCCGGACTCGACGGACTCGAAGTGGACAACGAAGATCAGACCATCGGTGTCTCGATCGTCCGCCGCGCCCTCGAAGAGCCGCTGCGTCAGATTTCGGCTAACGCCGGTCTTGAAGGATCCATCGTGGTACAGAAAGTACTCGAAGGCGAAGGCGACTTCGGTTTTAACGCACAGACGGAAGAGTACGGCTCGATGATCGAAGCCGGTGTTATTGACCCGACCAAGGTCAGCCGCACCGCGCTCGAGAACGCAGCCTCGGTTTCCGGACTGCTTCTCACGACGGAAAGCGTCATTGCCGACAAGCCGGAGCCAGAAGCTCCGATGCCGGGTGGCGCCCCTGACATGGGCGGCATGGGCGGCATGGGCGGGTTCTAGATTTGATAGGTTGAGCCCTCTGGCTGAAAGCCAACCGGGCTCAACGTGATCTGGTCTTGGAATGGTTCACCCCTCTGGCCAAAGGCCAACCGGAGTGAATGTGATTGGGCTTTCTGATTGCCCAATCAATCCCCCCATC
>JAAZVD010000207.1 GCA_018623785.1 Bacteroidota bacterium
ACGAAGCCATGATGGGATCGACATTTTTGCGCGAAGAGGTACGCCAGTCGTAGCTGTGCGCAGTGGTCGCGTTACGCGCGTTCAGACGACGGCGCGGGGAGGCAAACAGGTCTGGCTGCGGGACGTCATGGAACACAACTTCTACTACGCCCATCTCGATTCCCAGATGGTGCGCGAAGGAGACCATGTGCAGCCGGGCGACACACTGGGACTGGTAGGCAACACGGGGAATGCAAGAACCACCCCGCCCCATCTGCATTTCGGGATCTACCAGCGCGGACCCCACGATCCGTGGCCGTTTGTATATCAACCCACCCTGCGCCCGTCACGGGTAGCCGTTGATCGAGCCCCTTTCGGCTCCTGGCGGATTGCGGTCGAACCTGTTCACCTGCACGCCATACCCAGTCGGCGCAGTACGGATCGCAGCCAGATTAACCCATCGGCACGGATACACGTTATTGGAGGTACGGCCAGCTGGTACCACGTCCGACTCGATGATGGCCGATCCGGATATCTCTCCGCTGCAGATCTCGTGAACACTCGGGCTGGCGAGTATCCTGACATGGTCGAATCAGCAGGGATAGCCAGCGGTGGGTAGGATACTCGTGGAAACCTGCAGGACCGGATGGAGTGCACCGAGCATGGTGACTTTTATCCGCGACATTCCCAGGAACGCGTTTATCGGCGTCGTTAAGCTCTATCAATTGGTGATTTCTCCTCACCTCGGAGCATCGTGCCGATTCACACCGACCTGTTCAGAGTATGCCATCCAGGCCCTGCGTACCTATGGAGCTGCCAAAGGGTTTATTATGGCCATACACCGCATTCTACGCTGTAACCCTTGGGGAGGCCACGGATACGATCCTCCCCGGTGGTTTACAGAGCATCCCGAGGAAAAGTCCTCCTCCGTCGAACCCGACTAAGCCATGAGTCACACCGATCATCAGGCAGCCGGCCTGGGGCTGCAAGCCCGGTGCGCCGTCATTACCTGCTCCGACACGAGGACAGCGGATACGGACCATTCCGGCAACCGCATCGAAGAGCTCTTGGCAGCCGCCGGTCATGGTATTGTTTTCCGGGACCTGGTACCCGACGACGCAGACCGAATCCGCACTGCCGTGTCAGCAGCCCGGGAGCAGGAAGCCCAGCTCATCATCACCACGGGCGGGACAGGCATTTCCCGACGCGATACCACCTTCGAGGCCCTGCAGAATCTGATCATTACCGAAATTCCCGGGTTCGGGGAGCTCTTCCGAATGCTTTCCTACGAGGACATCGGACCGGCAGCCATGATGTCGAGGGCCACAGCCGGGCTGATTGAGGGAGGCATCCTGTTTGCACTGCCGGGTTCCAAGGGTGCCGTGGAGCTGGCCATGCAAAAACTCATCCTTCCCCAGATTGGGCACCTGTTGGCGGAGCGGAGAAAGTAGCACCCGAGGCCGCTTATTCGAAACGCAAGGCATCGATCGGGTTGAGGGCCGCCGCTTTCCTGGCGGGGTAGAACCCGAAGAAGATGCCCACGGCCGCGGAGAAGACAATAGCCACCACCACGGTTTCCGTGTTGACGGCTGTGGCCCACCCCATGCTGCTTCCGAGCAAGCTGGAGCCGCCCACGCCGAGTGCTATCCCGAGTGCCCCTCCAAGGATGCTCATCACAATGGACTCAATCAGGAACTGCGTCAAGACATCGCCACCGCGTGCCCCGATAGCCATGCGGATCCCGATTTCGCGTGTACGCTCAGTAACCGAAACGAGCATGATGTTCATGATTCCGATCCCTCCAACCAGCAAGGAAATAGAGGCAATGGCTGCCAACAGGGCTGTCATCACTTCGGTCGTACCCTGCGCCGCTTCAGACAGCTGCTCCTGGTTGCGGATTTCGAAATCATCGGGGGCCCAGTCAGCTAATCCGTGGGCCTCGCGCATGATGGCCTTGAGTTCCTCCTGCGCCTCGTCAATATCATCGGGTGAATAGGTGTTGACCAGGATCTGACGAATGAAGGTCCAATTGGACAAGCGCCGCTGCACAGTCTGCACCGGAGCCAGAGCCACGTCGTCCTGATCGTTACCGTCGGGTGTTTGCCCTTTCATCTCAAGGACACCGATCACGTCCATGGGCACGTTGCGAACCAGAACCCGCTCGCCAACGGGATCCCGGTCGGGAAAGAGGTTGTCTGCGATCGTGGCGCCGAGGACAATGACTTTCTTACCCGTGCGCTCTTCGGAGGCATCGAAAAAACGTCCCGAACGCAGGTCCCAGTCACGAATGACGGGGTAATCCGTGGTAACGCCATGAATCGTGGAGCGCCAGTTACCATTACCGCCGACAATTTGGGTCCGGGTAAAAATGACCTCAGATACACCGGCTGCATAAACGGACTCATTCCGGATCTTGTCGGCATCCTCTGATCGAAGCCGGTTGAAGGACATGGCCCCCTGGCTGGCACCTGAGGTAGTGGCAGCACCAGGCGTAATGACCAGCATGTTGGTGCCCAGATTCTGTATTTGCTCCTCGATCTGGGATTGGGCCCCCTCCCCAATGGCCACCATGATGATGACAGCCCCGACACCTATGATGATGCCGAGCATGGTAAGCAGGGTGCGCATCTTATTCTTGACGATGCTTTTCCCTGCCACTTTGATCAATCGGAATGCACGCATGGTATCCTGATCCGGCTCAGCCGGCGTCTAGCGTTCCTTGGTTGGTGGTGGCTGCGTCCCCGGCCAAGGCCTCAGCCTCGAGGTCTTGGGCTGCCTTTCGTCTGGCCAGCAGGTCTCGGACATCATCAGCCGCTGAGTCCGGCTGCTGGATAACATCCTTGATTATTTGTCCATCCCGCAGTTCTACAACACGCCGTGCATAGCGCGCCACTTCATCTTCATGGGTAACCAGAATGATGGTTACACCCTCTGCATTCAGCTCCTGGAAGAGCTGCATCACCTCGACCGTCGTCTTCGAATCCAGATTGCCGGTGGGCTCATCGGCCAACACGATCGACGGGGTGGTTACCAACGCCCTCGCAATGGCTACACGCTGCTGCTGGCCGCCCGACAATTCGTTCGGATGATGATCCACCCGGTCCCCGAGACCCACACGCTCCAATGCCTTGCGCGCAGCCTCGCGATGGTTCTTGAAGCGGTTCTTGCGGTCATACAGGAGTGGTAGCTCCGTATTCTCAATGGCCGATGTCCGGGCCAGCAGGTTGAAGCCCTGGAAGACGAACCCGATTTTCTGGTTGCGGACATCGGCCAGTTCGTTCTTGGACAGCTTGTTCACCTCAATACCATCCAGGAAGTAGGATCCGGAACTGGGGTAATCCAAACCGCCGATGATGTTCATCAGCGTGGATTTTCCGGAACCGGAAGCGCCCATGATGGCAACCAGCTCCCCCTGCTCCACGGTGAAATCCACGCCCTGCAACGCGTGTACCTCGGTCTTTCCCATGAGGTATGTCTTCCGGATTCCTTCCACCCGGATTACAGCATTCGATTCGCTCATAGTGTTCTCGATATAAAGAAGATGAGCCGGATCAGAATCCACCGCCACGTGAAAAACGGCTACGCATGTCCCCTGATTCCTGGCGAGTGAACGGATTCTGCAATCCCCCTTCCTCTTCGATGACCGTAACACCGGCTATGACCTGCATTCCCTCTTCAATGCCGCGGCCGGAGATTTCCGTCTGGGATCCATCCGTGATACCCGTCCGGGTGCGCAGGACGGAAAGATTCCCGTCCTCATCGAGATACCAGAGCATGGCACGATCCGAAGACCCCCCAAAACCCTGACCGGCACCTGCCGACGCCCATCCTCCGGCACCTGCCGACGCCCATCCTCCGGCACCTGCCGACGCCCATCCTCCGGCGGCTGGGCGTCCAGTTGCCGAAGCGCCGGGAGCACCCGATGGCGCGGCAGAGTC
>JAAZVD010000208.1 GCA_018623785.1 Bacteroidota bacterium
ACACCCTTCTCCCGGAGGAGTACGTCGAATCCGAAGTACGCCGAACGACACGGGTCGACCTGCGCACGGAGCGACCGCTTGCGCTCTACTCCGTCAACTACCAGGCTTCAGGAACGCCGGAAGAAATAGCGCGCTCGTTTTTCCGCGACCGGGGCGCCGATCTGGGCATGGCAACAGGGGGAGACGATATGGTGCTTCACGCCGTTCGCACCACGCCCGGCGGTACACGCGTACGCTTCAATCAGTACTACAACGGCATCCCTGTATACCGCTCCGACGTGGCCATCGTCCTGGACCGGCAAGGAGCTGTCCGCTACGTGACCAACGGGTACAAGGCCAACTTGAATGTAGACGTTTCTGCCTCCAAGATGGGGAGCGACGAGGCCATTTCAGTTGCACAGGACTTTCTGGAAACCAACCAGGTGCAACGTGCAGAAGGGCAGCTCATGATCTACGCGCCAAACGGTCCGGGACGGCTCGTCCATCAGGTTGATATGGTAACCTACCACGGTGCCTGGGATCTCCTGGTCGATGCCCTTTCGGGCGATGTTTTCCGGTCAGAGCCTACGACTCATCTTCGGGATCCGAATGCGACGCATTCCCCTGACGCCATGCTGCCAACTACGCAGCCGATTGCTGAGGTGTCGGCCCAGGCGCGCCGCGTCGATGGATCCGGTTGGGTCTTCGATCCGGATCCGATGTCCACGGCAGGGGCTCAGTACGGTGATATGGATGGCTTTCTGGATAACGATAACGCCGATTCACCGGAACTTACCGCGCAGCTCAAGGAGCGCACCTTGCGGGACTTGTCGTTCGACGGAACCACCTATTCCCTGACAGGGCCGTGGGCTGACTATCGTGACGTCGAGGTGCCACAGCGCGGCTCCTTCCAGCAGGACAGCAGCACGTTTCATTTTACACGCAGCCAGGCCGCTTTCGAGGGGGTGAACACGTACTTCCACCTCGACCAGTCGATGCGCTACATCAACGAGACGCTTGGCTTTCCCCTTAAGCCGATTTACTACGACGGCGGCGTACGCTTCGACCCACACTGGGGCGCCGACGTCGTCAACGCCCAGTACATCGGTGGCGATGGTCGCTTGCGGTTTGGCGAAGGAGGTGTTGATGCCGCTGAAGATGCGGATATCGTGTTACATGAGTTGGGCCATGGACTGCATGACTGGGTGACGGACGGCAATCTGGGCCGCACGCATGGACTCAGCGAGGGAAGTTCAGACTATTGGGCTGCATCGTATACGCGCAGTCTTGGGCTGATGACGGAGGCAGATCCGAACTATGACCGCATGGGACGATGGGGATTATATCCAGGATTCCCGGGGCGCACCGTCGACTACAGCGGCCGCTACCCCTTCGACCTGACGGGTGCTATCCATACCGATGGCCAGATCTGGTCCTCGGCGGTCATGGCCGTGTGGGATGAGCTCGGGCAGCAAACAACAGATCTGCTTTTCCTCGAGGCCCTCTCCATGTTGGGCACGAACAGTACGACCGAGGACGCAGCGCGAGCCATCGTACTGGCGGATACGCTGCTCAACGGCGCCGCCAATGCTGCCGTCGTTCTCGACAAGATGACCGAGCGGGGCTTTATTTTCAGGGCGGCACTGGCCGCCATCGGGCGGTCGGGACCTCCGCCGCGGGCTGTCACATTTTTCGACCTGTCCGTGTTTGGTGGGGAATCGGCCACGGCCTGGGAGTGGGACTACGACAGCGACGGGACGATTGACAACACGTCATCCTTTGCCAGTAACACGTACACAGCGCCCGGACTCCACTCGGTTACGCTGACGGCATCAAGGGCCGGTCGAACCTATTCTACCATGTTGACTGATTACGTGTCAGTCAACTCCGGCGTCTATGTGTGGGAAGGGATCGGCGATACGAGTGCCCGTAGCGGGCGCTTCATTGCCGGTCTCCTCGAACAGGCTGGCGTCGAAACACACTACTCCCGAACGGCCCTCATTCATCCCGACCTGACCGGATACGACGCCGTTTTCCTTTCCTTCGGTCCGTGGTCGCCCCAAAGCCCGCCGGTCCCCTTGGATCAGATACCTGCTCGCGCCATCGAGCAATACCTCGAGAGCGGTGGCAAGGTGTATTTGGAAGGAGCCAAGAGCCTTGGATTCCATCAGGAGAATAATGCCGATCTGCATGCCCTGTTCGGAATTGCCGCCACCGACTACGGTCTCGAGTCCGAAACCCCGGTAACAGATTTACGCGGCCAGAGCGGATCCATTTCGGAGGGCCGAAACTTCAGCGCCTCCGTGCAGACGGCAAATACCTATGTCGATCGGTATCAGCCGAACAACAATGGCCGGCCGTGGTTCGTGGAAACCACGCACGGTACGGTAGGCATGCAGGCCCAGACCGCGGGAGGAGGCCGAGCCATCGCATTCTCCTACGTGCTGGCCGATCTTGTAGATGGAGAAAGCAGCCGGGCAGACGTCCTTCAGGACGTTGTCGACTTCTTCGGCATTCAGGCCACGATCACGGATACCGAGCGAGGCGAGCTCCCGGAATCGATTTCCTTGTCTCCCGTCTTCCCCAACCCGTTCAACCAACGTGCTGCAGTAGCCTTCGAACTACCCCGCGCGTCAGAGGTCCGGGTTGATCTATTCAACACACTCGGACAGCGGGCTGCGGTCCTGATGGACGGCACTACCCTGTCGGCGGGATCACATGAGATCGTGCTGGACGGCAGTCAGCTGCCAAGCGGTATGTACTTCGTAAGCCTGCAGGCCGGTGGACAGGTCAAACGGATGCCAGTCGTCATTGTACGGTAGTAAGCAAGAACCGGCTCTTTTTGCGAATGGATCCTGCACCCCTATTCAGGGTATGCCCTGACAGGTTCGCCTTCGAGTCCATTATGCATCGCATTCTGACCGTCTCTCTGATTCTTTCGCTGCCTGTTGCCCGCATCGCCCTGGCTCAGGCCGATGCGGCTGTCCGGGTGGAAACCATAGCGCCCGTTGTAGCCACCCCCGTGGCGCCCATTGTGGCGCCCGCCGCTCCCGCGGAAACGGCCCCAGCCGAATCGGCCGGTCTGTATTACACGATCACAGAGCGCACAACGCTTTTCCTCCCGGGTGACACAAGCCGTGCCTACCTGAACCTGTCTCGGCGCGAACCGGTCGAGTTCCTGCCATCGGACGATCCGGGATGGCCCGGCTGGAAACGGGTTCGGACATTGGATGGAGCCAACGGGATGGTCCGCTCTGATGCACTGACCAACGTCTGGCTACGCATCTCAAAGTCTTCCCAGACCCTTTTTGTGTACCGCGGCCAGCATTTGATGGAGCGGATTCCCACCGATTTGGGTTACAACTTTTTCTCCGATAAGGAGCGCCGCGGCAGTCTGGCAGATCCGGATCACTGGCGAACTCCGGAGGGCGAATTCTACGTAGCTGGCAAAAATGCCCAAAGCCGCTACCACAAAGCGTTTGTCCTGAATTATCCAAATGGGGAAGATGCCGAAAGGGGATTCGAAGATGGATTGATCACCAAGGAGCAGTTCGATGCCATCACGGCGGCTGAGCGCCGCTTCGACATGCCTCCCATGAACACTGCACTGGGCGGTTGGATTGAGATCCATGGGGACGGAACAGGTACGCGCACCAATTGGACGCAAGGATGCGTGGCCATTCAGAACGTACAGATGGATCGGCTTTGGGATATCATTGAAATCGGCACACCGGTATTGATTACGCCATGATGACACGTTTTTCAGCGCTGCTGCTTTTTCTGCTTCTGGTCGTCCCTGCGCGCGCTCAGGACTCGGACCTGTTGCTGGACGAGGCGGCGCCCGACCGCGGCAGCGCACTGGCCTTCGATGAACCCGTCGAAGGAAAGGCCTTTGTCGTTCCCGTTAAGGGAATGATCGACG
>JAAZVD010000209.1 GCA_018623785.1 Bacteroidota bacterium
ATCGCCCCCACGATCCTGCGTCTTATCGGGCTGTCGCAGCCAGACGAGATGACCGGTCAGCCGCTGATTAATCTGTAGATCTCGAGCACTTCTTGGCGCCCGGGGCTGTCTGCTACCGCACCGTTACCGACCACGGCATGCGCGCTTGCACCTGACCGTGGTTCATGAGCTCCGCCCGCAGCGTTTCGAGCTGAGCCTCGGGTTGCTGGGCCCAGCCAAACCAGGTGGATACCGCCCGGGCAGCCACGGTGGACGTCATGCCCAGTTGTTCGATGAAGGTCGGTGTGGAGGGGTAACTGACCAGCATGACATCCTCCGGATCCATGCCGGCTGCTTCCACGGCACGTTGAACGGCCACGTCCAGGCCTCCGAGTTCATCGACCAGACCGACATCGACAGCATCCGTGCCGGTCCACACGCGCCCGCGGGCAATGGCGTGCACATCGTCCTTCGTCATACCCCGCGCTTCGGCCACTTTTTCCAAGAACGCATCGTAGGTCAGGTCCGTGAAGCGCTCCAGGGCGGCGCGCTCCGCCCGTGTCCAGGTCCGATACCCGGAAAACATGTCGGCCGAAGGGCCGCTTTCCACGGTGTCAAAGCTGAGTCCGAGACGATCTTCCAGCGGGGCACTGATGTCGAAGAACATCGAAAATACGCCGATCGAGCCGGTCAGGGTCGTGGACTCGGCCACGATATGCTCTCCACCGGTAGCAATCCAGTAGCCGCCGCTGGCTGCCACATCCCCCATGGAAATGATGATGGGCATGGTTTCGGCGGTAATCTCCACTTCCCGCAGCATGGCATCGGCCGCAGGGGCCAAGCCGCCGGGAGAATCGATGCGCACGATCATGGCCTGTACTCCGCGCCGCTCACGAGCGGCGCGGATCGCCTTTACAATCGTGTCTGAGCCGGCCATGGAGCCCGAAGGCACGAGGCCGCCTCCCTCTGAGGAGCCCGCCATGATGGCACCATTGATGTGGACCACCGCAATCCGGTTGCTGGATGAGCCTTGGCGCACCTGGGCGGCATAGCCAGCCATGCCTACTGTGGGAAGATCATCGCCCGGCTCCCGGCCCACAGCCTGCGCTACGCGGTCCTTGACCTGATCGCTGAACAAGAGGCCATCCACCAGACCGTTTTCCAAGGCATCCGTGCTCGAGAAAAGGACGTCATGGTCCATCATGGACTCGACCGCTTCCGCATCCAGACCCCGGGCCTCGGCTACGGTACCCACAAAGAGGGCCTCAACATCGTCGACGTAGGCCTGCAGCTGTTCTCGGTTCTCGGGGCTGAGCGAACTGCGGGTGTAGGGTTCGACGGCCCCTTTGTAGTCGCCTGCGCGGATAATGATGGGCTCCACGCCCAGTTTGTCGAACAGACCTTTGTAGAACATCGAGGTCATGGCAAAGCCGTTGAACTCGAAAATGGCTTCCGGATCCAGGTAAATGCTGTCGGCGGCAGAGGCCAGGAAGTACTCCGATTCGCCCATGTAAAAATTGCGCCCGGACGCAATGACGGGTTTTCCACTGGCCTTGAACGTCTCGACCGAACGGCGAATGGCTTCCATCGTGGCCCAGGACTCGGTCACATTGAATGGACGAATCCAAAGCGCTTCAATCCGACTATCCGTGGCAGCCTCCTCCAGCGCTGCCTGCAGGTCGTGCAGGTCGTAGGCGGCCTCGTCCAGGAACGCCTGCGTCAGGGGATCTCCCGAGACCTGCTCGGGCACCGCTCCCGAAAGATCCATGACAAGCACCGAGCCGGCGCGTATCGGGGGCTGGGATTCTCCGGCAGCGGCCAAGGCAATCAGGAAGAGGAACCCGAAAAAGCTCAGGATGGCAAACGCCAGGAGTGCGCCCAGGGTGGAAGCGGTCAGGACTTTGAGGAACTTCATGGGATAGGAAAACTATTCAAGGATAGGAAGGCTATACGCCGCCACTCATGAGACGGTTTTCCGTTCACAGGGTTGCGTTGGCCTCTGCATGCAAAATAAGCAGGGTCTTCTCATGTTCGATCAGCTGGGCGACTTTACGATTCCGTTGTGGCACCCCGTGGTGGTGCATTTCCCCATCGCCTTATCCATGATTGCCGTGCTTGCGGCCGGAATTTGGCTTGGGCGCAACAAGCTTCGCTGGTGGCGTACGGCCCTCTTTCTGGAGATTGGAGCGCTCCTTGGCGCCGTGGCGGCGCTGCGCACAGGAGAGGCGATGGAGGAGCAGAGCGAGGGGGTGGCCATGGTGGATCAGTTTGTGGAGTGGCACGAAACCATGGGAGAACGTGCCGCCTGGGCGCTCGGGTTGAGCGTGATCGTGCTTGTTGTATTACGATGGGTTGGGCTGCGCGAAACGGCCCATGCCGGCGTGCGCTTCCGGTGGCGACTGATTGCCTTCGTGTTTGTGCTGCTGGCTGCCGTATTGGTAGGCTTGACGGGCCATATTGGCGGCATCATGACGTGGGGTGTGCCTGTCTGAGGGCAGGTGATGGCCTGCGCTGCGCGGTGCAGCGGTGGCTGTCCTGCCAGGCCGCCTTGAAAACTGGGTAAAGGGAAACCCGAAGAGCAGTCACCCGGTTTGACCCACCGTTTCTATCGCCCACGCCTTTTACTGCCGCGACGTTTCATGTCGAACAGTTTCTCCGGTCTCACTCGTCGTCTGACGCCCCGCCAGCGGGATATCCTGCGCATGGTCGTCACGCTGTTCGTGGAAACAGCAGGCCCGGTTGGTTCGAAGGCGCTTAAAAAGCGGTTTGAGATAGGGTGGAGCAGTGCCACCATCCGGACGGTCATGAGCGAACTGGAGGGCCTGGGATTTCTGATGCATCCCCATACCTCCGCCGGCAGGATACCAACGGATGCCGGGTACCGGGCCTTTGTGGCGGAGCTGATGGATAATGCCGTCCTTCGGCAGGAGGAGCGGGATTATCTACAGTCCGAGCTCTTCGTGCTGCAGGAGGACACGGAGGCGCTGATCAAGGAAAGCAGCCGGCTTCTGGCCCAATTGGCACAGCTATTGGGTGTGGTCCTGAGCCCGCGCCTGAATCAGGGCGTGCTCCAGCGCCTGGACATCGTCCCGGTCAGTTCGGGTCGTCTCTTGTTCGTGGTCAGTGTCGAGGGAGGATATATCCGGACCATCGTCTCCCAGGCCGGATCAGAACTCAAGCCGGATCAGTTGGGATCGTTGGTGCAGCTCTTGAACGAGCGGCTTGCCGGATTGACACTGGATGAGATCCGGCGCACCTGCATGCCCCGTATTCGGGACCTGGCGTCGGACCATATGGAAATCGTGCAGCTCATCCTGAACAGAAGCTCGGATCTGTTCTCCGACGAGCCAGACACGCGGACCGTTCAGTTCGATGGGACCCCCTTCATGCTGAGCCAGCCCGAGTTTTCAGAGGCGGGGCACGTTCGCACGCTGATCAGCCTGCTCGATGACCGCTCCCACGTCATCCGTCTGATGGAAGATGAGGCCGAGCCCCTGAATGGATCGGCCCATGTCCGGATCGGGTACCGACCCGGCAGCGGATCGGCAGACGATGGCGGCAGCGCTATCTCGATTGTGTCCGCCCCGTACATGGTCAGTAACCTCAGGGGTACCATCGGGGTCATAGGCCCCACACGCATGAATTATGCCCGCGCCGTGGCACTGGTCGAGGGAATGGCCACCTTGATGACATTATCCGATTCCCATTCCCGCTTGGCCTAGGCAATACCAAGTATCAACAGGCAGTTCCGGCTGCCAACATATCAACATGTAAGCCATGAGTGAGAAGGAAATGGATCTGGCAGATCGTGCTACTGAATCAGAAGAGTCTTCGGCAGCGGATCTACAGGAGGATTCGGAGACGAATGAATCCGGTGGGCAGGATGCGTCCGCGGACAAC
>JAAZVD010000210.1 GCA_018623785.1 Bacteroidota bacterium
ACCAACAATAATCGGTGTCTCTAGGCGAGTCCCGCCGATGACTCGACAGTAATGGAAGATACGCAGGCCTACCGCGCAATTTCGACCAAGCAATGCATATTTTCGACGAACTGCCACGAAGCTTCTCGGCCTGAAGCAAACGCCCCCGGGGGTTCTAACACACCGCCTCCCACGCTGCTGGTATCTTATTTTTTCACACCCCAAACCGGATCTGGAGCGGGAGCCGGCTCGAATCCGCGTGCGCCGCGCGGCGCACGCAATTCAAACGTCGTTTCTGCTTCTGCACCACCCATCATGATGCGCATTGTGAACATTCCGGGCTGTAGGTAGCGTTTGCCGTTGTCCGCTGCTTCGGTAGGCTCTTCGAATACCTCGGCGCCTTCTTCCGTCACACTGAGATCATAGGCCACGCGGTTCACGCCGTAGGCAAGATCCGCTTCAAAGGACTGCAGGACCGCGCCCTCTACATTCTCGATGTGCACGGTGGCCGATCCCGCGCGGGAGGCCCAGACGTCGAATGTCATTTCGGGCTCAATAACCGGCGAATACGCTCGGAAGGCACTGCCCCACCGGCTGCTCCACCCCATCGACCCGCTATCAAATGCATGCAGTGTCTGCGCCATGATATCTGCATCCAAGGGTGCTACCATGTCCAGATCCACCTGGAAGATGGAGCGACCGTGCGTACCTACCAAAAGGTGATTCTCCCGCGCCTGGATCTTCAGATCGTGCACTGGTGAAAACGGAATTTCCCGGGCGAAGCCATGGAACGTCTGCCCGCGGTCCAGGCTGGCGTACGTGGCGTGGTCCGTTCCGACAAACAGCAGGTCTTCGTTCTCCGTGTGCTCCACAATCACGTTGACCGGCTCGGCCGGCAAGTCCGTAGCGATACGCGTCCACGTCTGTCCGTAGTCATCGCTCGCATACACGTACGCCTCGAAGTGGTCCCAGCGGTATCCGTTGAGCGTAGCGTAAACGCGACCCTCTTCATGCGATGATGCCACCACCCGGCTCACCCACATGTCCTGTGGCAACCCACCATCGATGCGCGTCCAGTTCACGCCGCCGTCCCGCGTCACGTGGATGTAGCCATCATCCGAACCAACATAGATCAGTCCGAACCGCAGCGGAGATTCCGAGATGGTCGTGAGGGTACCATAGGGGACATCGCCCGGGCGACCGCCGCCCGTCAGGTCGGGTGAGATGGCCTGCAGATCGGCGCCTTTGTCAAACGAGCGGTACAACCGGTTGGCGCCGTAGTAGAAAATGTCCTGGTTGTGCGGTGAGAGCAGAATGGGCGTCTGCCAATTGAAACGCAGCGGCTTTTCGCCCAGCTCGTGACGCGGACGAATGGACATCCGTTCTCCCGTGTCCAGATTGATCCGGCTGTAGAATCCGAACTGAGAGCCGTAGTAGACCGTCCGGTTCGTCCGGGTATCGACCTGCACCTGCATGCCATCCCCGCCGCCGAGTCGATCGTAGGGATAGTCTCCACCGGCCGTCCAGGCCAGACTCTGCTGATAGGTGCTCGGCCCCATCCAGGTGCCGTTGTCCTGCAGGCCTCCGTACACGTTGTAGGGCTCGGCCATATCGACCTGGATGTAGTAGAACTGCCCTACGGGCGGAATATTCAGTTTCGACCAGGTCTCCCCGGCGTCGTAGGTCATGTTCAGCCCCCCGTCGTTGCCATTTATGACGTGGCCGGGGCGGTTCGGGTTGAGCCACATTGCCTGATGGTCCGCATGCACGTGCGGGCCGCCGATGCTCTTCCAGGTAGCGCCGCCATCGTCCGAGCGCAGCATGGGCACGCCCATCGCGTAGACCTGATCCTGATTGTCGGGCGCGACCCGGATTTCGCCGAAATAGTACCCGTACGTGTTGTAGACGCCGTCCAGATAGTCGGTGTGTGTCTTGCGCCAAGTGGCTCCGCCGTCGTCGCTGCGGTAGACTTCCAGCCCGATTACGTCGGTGTCGAAGAGCTGATTGTTGGCATCGTCCACGTAGTCCACGAGCGCCGAAGGCTCGATGTCCCCGTCGGCCACCATCTGCTTGACCGTCTCCAGATCGTAGCGATCCGGGAAGTTCTCCCGCTCCAGATAGGCCTCAATATCGGCGTCTTCCTGTCGCAGGAAGTCCCGGGACGTCATGGCCGCCAGATCGGCGCGCGTCAGACCCTCGACTTCCTCCTCTGGGTCATCGGCGCCTTCCTTGCGGAATTGGTTGTCCAGGGCTGCGTAGATGATGTCCGGGTTACCCGGGTGAATGTCCAACCCAATCCGTCCGATGCCTGCGCCCGTCGGGAAGCCGTTGCCATGAATCGGGACCCAGCTCTGGCCGCCGTCGGTCGTCTTCCAGATGCCGGATCCTTCGCCAGACTCCACGAAATTCCAGGCACGACGGTCGCGCTCCCACATGGCGGCGTAGAGCGTGTTCGGGTCCGTTGGATCCATAACCAGGTCCACGGCACCGGTTCGGTCGTTGATGAAGAGATTTCTCTCCCAGGTCCGGCCGCCGTCCACACTTCGATAGACGCCGCGTTCGTCGTTGGGCGAATACAGGGCGCCGAGGGCAGCCACCCACACCACGTCCGGATTATCGGGGTGCACCAGGATCCGCCCGATACGCTGGGAATCCGTGAGACCCATGTGCTGCCACGAGGCGCCCCAATCCGTGCTGCGATAGAGTCCATCGCCGGCGTAGGAAGAGCGGCTGGAGTTGTTTTCGCCCGTACCCACCCAGATTGTACCCGTATCCCAATCAACGTGGATGTCCCCGATGGTCATCGTCCCCAGATCATCGAACACCGGCTCGAACGACTGCCCGTTATTCCACGTCACCCACAGACCACCCGAGGCATAGGCCACCATGAAGTGGCTGGGATCGGCTGCGTGCGCATCGATATCCGTCACACGACCACTCATGATGGTCGGACCGATGTTGCGGGCCGGTACGCCTTTCAGCGGAGAGCGCTCAAAAAGGGTTTTCCGATCAGCATAGGCTGCTTCGCGGGCCTCGGCTGAGGATGGCGCTACCGAGTTGTCCATGACGGGAGCCAGGTTCTGGCGTTGTGCCGAAGCAGGGAGCGCAACAAGAAGGGCGAGCAGCAGGAGGCGGATGAACATGGTTAGGAAAGGTCCAGAGGGATCGGTAAGAGAGAGAGAGTAATAACATAGCACGCTACGCTCTTCCCTGCCGCACTGAATTTCCGGGCAGCCCCCGGTTGATTAGCCCGCCTGATCTGGCTACGTTGGACAGATCTTTATCCGAATCCACGTAGCCGCCAACCCGTCATGCCAGCCCCCTTGATCATCGGCCGTGACCGCATCAGAACCGAGGCGCAGAGCGAGGTCCGTAATGCCTTCGATAATGCGCTCGTCGGCGCACTCTCTGGGGCCCGGGAAGAACACGTCATGGCCGCCGTGGCAGCCGCCAAAGCCACCTCACAACAGCCCTTTCCCGCGCATCAGCGGGTTCGCGTGCTGTATGATGCTGCTGACAGGTTGGAATCCCACGCCGATGAGATTGCGGGACTGCTTGCTCAGGAAGGCTCGAAAACGATCCGCGAGGCACAGAACGAGCCTCGACGGGCAGCGGAGGTCCTGCGCATGGCGGCCGAAGTAGCGCGGACCCTTCACGGGGAAAGTGTGCCCTTCGACGCACGGCCGGGCAGTGACGAGCGGGTCGGGTATTTCGTGCGCAGACCCCTTGGCGTCATTGCGTGCATCCTACCCTTCAACGGCCCCGTAACGCTGGTAGCCCACAAAGTGGGTCCGGCTCTGGCAGCTGGGAATGCCGTTGTCATGAAACCCGATCCATCCTCTTCCCTCTCGGTCTTG
>JAAZVD010000211.1 GCA_018623785.1 Bacteroidota bacterium
CCTCTGCGGGAAGCTCTTTTGGAATTTCGGAGGGCGGATGGGTGATTCGTGAGGGGTCTGGCATTCTTTCCGCGCTGCCTGGATCCGACCCTTACAATTTGATTTACCATCTCGATGATGGCTCCTGGGCTGAAATGGAAAGGGCTGACGTTTCTGGAGATCTGACCACTGGAAATGAATTGATTCCTTCGCTCAACTCTCTTCATGTGGTAGCTGGTAACGCCGGATCGACAGTGCACCGGGTATCCCTTGCCTCGGAGACAACCGTCAGCAGTCTGGTTTCGGCAGTGTCGGGTATCCTGGAAACCAATGATCGTCTTCGCCTGAGAGGGGGTGCCTGGATTGCTGAGCTAGATGTTGACGTCGATGCACCGGGAACGATTATGGGACTGCTCTCGGTCGAGAATGATGCCAATATCAATTGGAACAAGAGTATTACGCGCTCGGAGCCTCTCTCCTTACCGGCAGGACTCGATACCTTGGTCGTCAACTTTGGACGATCGCAGCTCAATGCCAGTCTTACTGAAGGTCTCTCGCTGCGGGAGTTGAGGCTTTCCGGGCTGGAGGGCGATGAAAGCCGGCTTCGCCTGAATGGATACCCTGTTAACGTGGCGGGCAACTTGTCCGTGAACAACGTTCGACTTTCTTCGGCCCAAGTAGCCGAAGTAGTCGTTCAAGACTCATTGCGTATGCCTTCTGGTACGATTGCGGAAAACATCCGGGTTGTTGCCAACGGCCCAGCATTGGTGGCGGGGACCGTCACGAATCTATCCTTTGTGGTATCCAGTGATCTTACCCTCGAAACGCCCAATTTCGTCCCACAAACCCTTCGATTTACGGGGACAAGGCAGCAGTGGACTGTGTCCGACAATCTCGTGCTGAGTTCGGTCGTGGTTGATCAGGAGTATCCTGGCGAACTGAACGTTAGTGCCCTGTCGCCGGTAGATATCCGGATTGCAGGTGGCATGCAGCTGATGAGAGGGGTTGTCAGCAGCCGTAATGGCGTCTTTGTGCTTGATGGCAGCGTTTTCCGTTCGAATGCTCAGGACGTACCCTCACATTTTGAGGCGCCTGTCCGGCAACGTCTGGTGGCAGGCCAGACCGCGGCCCTTGTTTATCCCTTGGGATTTGGAGATATCTATCGCCCGCTGACCATGACGCCCGCTGCGGCTCCATTCTCGGACACGTATGTGACGGTTACGGCAGTAGAAGAGGCAGGGTATCCGAGGGAAGGACTTCCCATTGCTTCCGGAGAAATAATCTATGCGGATGTGGACCGTCGGCTGTATACCCTGGAGAGCGATATCAATTTTGCGCAGTCCCTACCTGTAAATCTTGCCATCCTCGCAACCGATTTGGGCGCCTCCGAAAGTGTCGGGTTGTTGATGAACACGGGACAGGCGTGGGAGATTCCCACAGGGCAGACCGTGACGACGCCGAGCGCAGAGGGTCTACTGTTGCAGCAAATTGGAGTAACGGGGCTCCTGGTGGGCAGTCCTGTTCGAGTCGGTGTGGGATTAGAGACTCCCCTTACCGACCTCGAGGCGTCCTATCGCTTCGTTAATCTGACCTCTGAGGAGGTGATGTTCCGTGATGGATCGAAACGTGTTTCGGTTCCTTCTGGAGCCGCATCATCCATCTACGTGCTCGGGCTGTTGTCCTCGTCCGCTATACTCCCCGTCGACATAGACTACCTGGCCAGCGGATATGAAAGGAGTGCGGAACTCACACTCATGGACGGACAGAAGCAGTGGTTGGTACTTGGTAACACATCTGAGGGAGAATCCACCCTTGAATATCTCTCGACATCGAATGAACGCGATGGGCGCGTGCTTTTCCTGAACGAGAGTGCCTCGTGGCCTGCCATGCAAATCAAGGTTGAGGAAGGTGAAAATTCCACGCTCCTGGAAATTCTGGAGTCTGGAGAATTGTCCATCCCGCATGCGCTGCCTGAAACGTCTTTCGGCTTGCTTTTTACCCCGGCAACGAACTCATCGATAATCGGAAAATTCGAGGTGTCTGCAGCCACCCGCGATGAAGGGCGAGCGCTGTGGATTATTGAGGAGAGTACTGTGGACCCACTACGGGTACGACGCTTTGATGCATCTGGCGAAGCGCATTTCCTGCCGCTAGTGACCGCTGTTTCACATATGCCGGCAGCAACACTGCCGGAGGATCTCAAGCTGCGAGGTACGTATCCCAATCCGGCTCGACATCGTGCAACGATTACGTTTGATATCCCTCAGTCAGGTACGGTATCGGTATCTGTCGTGGATCTGCTGGGTAGGCAAGTCCACACGCAAACACATAGCCTTGATGCAGGGTTCGATCAGCGTTTAGAGATAGATACCAGTCGTTGGGCCGCTGGCATGTATGCCTACAGGGTTCGCCTCGAATCGGCTGGTGGGGTGGATCATGCAACAGGAACGATGATCGTGGTTCGATAGGGTCCGTGGCGAACGAGAGCACGGACGTGATTCGATAGAGGCCAGCGGCAATTCAGGTGCGACGATCGTGATTCGATGGGGCTACCTGCAATAACCACCCAGGCAGGCATTCTGTCAGCGTTCGAACCGGTGCTCGGCTACGTCGTGGAAGGTGTTCTGATCTGGCAGGAAGACGCGCTCCTCGATCTGCAGCTCGTCTTTGTGAACGGCAATCAGATTGTAGTGATTGACGGCCTTATCCTTCCCGCGTCCGCGGTTTGAAGTGCACGTGCCGGCCGTCGCCACGATGATGCCATCACCTGGGTGCAGCCCCACGGGCGCAATGTGCGCGATGTGGAGATGGCCACAAAGAATCAGTTTGACGCCCGCCTGTTGCGCGGTTTCGAAGGCGTGCTCGGCGCCGCGGGCGCGGTCATGCCCGGCCAACGCTGCAAGCTCAGCCAAATGATGATGCACGACGAGAACACGCAGAGCCTCGCCCGCGGCGCCGTCATACCCGGTCCGTATCTGCTCGAGCTCCCGCTCCGTGATGCGTCCCCCTTGCACGGCCCATCCAAACGCCGAGTTGATGCCGCGCACAGCCACGTCCTCATTACGCCAGGACGGGGCCAGGTCTGGCTCAATGATCCGCCTGTAGCGACGCAGTGGATCAAGAAGACGGGAGAAAAGCCGCCACCAGGGGTAGACGTCGTGGTTGCCTGGAACGACAAGGGTCGGCGCGTCGAATGCCTTCAGCATTTGACGCGCCGCCCGAAACTGGTGCCCGAAAGCGCGCTGCGTCAAATCTCCGCTGACCACCACGAGATCGACATCGGCGGCATTGATATCCGCCACAAGCGCATCTACGATACCCGGATAGGCAATGCGTCCGAAGTGGATATCCGAAATGTGGGCAATGCGCGTCATCGACGACACAGGTCAAGTCGAGTGATTCGGCATATCGCGCCGCGAGTGGTACGAGGAGGCGAGATGCCGGCTTAAAGCAGCATCGTGACGGGGTCCTCGAGGTAGCCGCGGACGGTCTTCAGGAATTCGGCACCGGAGGCTCCATCTACGACGCGGTGGTCGCAGGACAGCGTCACTTTCATCTGCTTGCCGGGGACGACCACGCCATCCTTGACAACCGGAACGTCACGAATGGACCCTATGGCCAGGATGCACGCGTTCGGCGGGTTGATGATAGCCGTGAACTCGTCAATGCCAAACATACCGAGGTTGGACGTCGAGAACGTCGACCCCGACCAATCTTCCGGCTGCAACTCGCGATTACGGGCTTTGGTGGCTAGATCCCGAGTTTCGGCAGAAAGCTCGGTTAGCCCCTTGCGGTCGGCGTGGCGGATAACCGGCGTGATCAAGCCTTCATCCACGGCCACGGCTATGGCCAC
>JAAZVD010000212.1 GCA_018623785.1 Bacteroidota bacterium
TATGACCGGCGAATTTGGTTTTCTCGACATGCATTCCGGTCGAATCGGTGCGGCGGTGGAAGAAGGTTGGACACCGCTGCGGGCGCATCGCACCACACTGCGAGCCTTTGCTATCCTTGCCAGGGCCGAACTTTCCGACGTACTGCGCATGGAGCTATCCACGAGCGAGATCGCGAACGTGGAGGGGCTTGCACGCGCCTATGTGCAGCACCATGTGGAGGAGTCCTATCCCACCCGGAGTGCACGCGTGTTTGCCCAATTCCGTAATGGTGGATAGGTCTTCGGTTTTTGTCTGTCCGGGATTGCATGCCCACAATTATATATGTATTATATGTGCAATAGTGTGGGGAGAAATCCTGGTTTACAGACCACTCTGAACGCATACTGGCCATGGCACGTCGCGGATTGACACAAAAGCAGGAGTCATTTCTGGATTTCCTGAAGAACTATGTTGACGAGGAGGGAGATTGGCCGACCTATCGGGAAATTTCCGATCAGTTCGGTTTTCGCTCTCCCAACAGCGTCACCCAGAATCTTCAAGCGCTCGAAAAGAAGGGATTCCTGGTCAAGGAAGACGATGGGTTCTACTTCCCGCAGGAGCGTGATGTGGATCCGGATACGGTAGGTATTCCCATCAAGGGGATCATAACGGCAGGCAAGCTCCAGGAAGCAGTCGAAGAGAATCTTGGTACCATCTCGCTGGAGACCCTCTTTCCGGGGCTGGATCGGATGTTCGCTATTCGTGTTTCGGGTAATTCCATGATTGGCGCCAACATCAACGATGGTGACTATGTCCTTTTGATGGACGATGACATTCCCAATGGCGGGATCGGCGCCATTCTGTACGATGGCGAAACCTCGTTGAAGAAGGTTTACTACGACCGGGAAGGGCTTCGTCTGGAGCCCGCCAATGAGGAGTATGATGATATCCTCATTCGTCCGGATGTGTTCGAGGAGGTTCGTGTCTTGGGGCGATATGTGGGGCATGTCAACCATACGGGCATTCACAAACACGCTCGTCGCGCTATGGCCTGATCTGGAAGCATCGCTCGCTGCCCGGTGCGAATGGAACCGTTCGGCGGCCGTACATTAGAACGCTGCACGTTTCCTATCATTTATCTGCGTTCCATGCGAGCCCTTTGGTTTCCGCTGTTGGCAGCTATCATGCTGCCCGCGTCTGCTTTCGGGCAGGACGTCGCCTTTTCTTGGGATCATGCCACGATATACAGGCTGACCACGGACCGATTCTCCAATGGGGACTCGGGTACTGACTATGCCTATGGCCGAGGATTGGACGGCGAAGGGCGTGCCTATGAGGAAGACCCTTCGGGACATTTCCACGGAGGGGACTATGATGGCATACGCGGGTGGCTGGAGGAGGGGTATTTCTCCGACCTGGGCGTCAATACGCTGTGGTTGTCGGCACCCTACGAGCAGATACATGGCTGGGTAGGCGGTGGCGATGGTGATTTTCAACTCTACGCCTACGAGGGATCCTGGCCGTTTGACTACACGGATTACGAGAAGGCCTTCGGGGGAGAAGAGGCATTTATAGAACTTCTCAAGGCTGCTCACGAAAACGGACAGCGCGTTATCGTGGATGTGGATGTAAACCATGTTGGACCGCCCACGATGCACGACATGGCGTCCTATGGATTCGGAGGATTGACGGGGGAAGCCTGGCGAACGTGGCAGCCTTCCAGCCGTGTTGGATGGCAGTCCTATCTGGCTGATCAGGTGACGCTCGACGATTCCCTCGCGGCGTGGCAGCGGTGGTGGGGTCAGGACTGGGTAAGAGCTGATATTGTTGGTTATGAAGCGTGTGGTACTGATGTACAGGCGCGTTGTGAAAACGGGCTGCCAGACCTGCGCTCAGATACGGAGGTATCGACCCTGCCTGCCTTTTTGACGCTGAAATGGGGTCCAGAGCGTACGGCTGAGGAAAAGGCTGCACTCGACGCTTTTTTCGAGCGTACGGGCGCACGACGTACGGCGGCCAATCACGTCGTCAAGTGGCTTGTGGATTGGATACGGGAAACCCCGATCGATGGATTTCATGTCCGGGAGGCCGCCGGCGTGACTTCTGAGGTGTTGTCTCTGTTGTCCAGCGAGGCAGGCCACGCCTACCGTGAACGGCATCGGGAGGCTGGAACCAAGCCAACCCATCCCTTCCTCATGGTTCATGATGCCGCGGCCGCTGTCCCTGCATCCGCTGCCGATGTCGAGTGGAGAGCCTTGCAGACCCATGATTTTTCTGGAAACCTGGTGGCCGACGTGCAGTCATCGCTGCCTTCAGAGATGCAGCAGGTAAGTGGACTGCCTCTTCGGTTCGTCCCGGGATTGGCCACGGAGGCCACTGTTGATGAGGTGGCCTCGTTTTTGCTGTCGGCTGGCCCGGTTGTTGTCCAGTACGGCCAGGAAACCGGTAGGAAAGCCGGTCCTGCCATTTCTGATACGCGGCATCAGCAGTTGTCGTCCATGAACTGGTCGGACATGGACGAAGAAAAGCTTGCAAACTGGCGTGCCCTTGGTCGTTTCAGGGGATCCCACCCCGCTATTGCCCGTGGAGGGTTTGATCAGCTGCAATCCGTCCCGCCATCGTTTCACAGGGGGGTTCGCATGGGTATGACGACGGATCAGGTTATCGTGGCTGCACAGGCAAACGGCCGAACCCGTATCAACGTCTCCCTCGTGTGGCCCGACGACAGCGTTTTGAAAGACGTGATGACTGGAAAAATGGTGTTCGTCTCGTACGGAGAAGTGGCGGTAACCCCGCATCCTTCCGGCATCATTCTGCTGGAAGAAGTGGCCGAATAGGAGAGTCCCCGGATAACTTAGGCGCCTCTGTTTTCCTCCTATTCGGCCACAAATCACGTACCGATGCATTCGTAGCGCGTTGGTGATGCGTCGTTAGCACCTTGTTGGCCCGTTCCGCGGCCAGAGCGCTATTTCAGGCCACCACGCTCGATGTGTTCAGGAAGTCTCGAAGGACGTAGTGGAGAATACCGCCGTGGCGATAGTATTCCACCTCCACCGGCGTATCCAGGCGACAGTCCGTGTCGAATTCGATCGTTGTTCCATCGGCTCGCGTGGCCGTCACGCGGATCGAGCTCAGCGCTTTCACATCGTTGTCTACCCCGATCGAGAAGGACTCCGTACCGTGCAGTCCCAGCGAATCCGGCGTATCGCCGGCCTTGAACTGCAGCGGGAGGACACCCATGCCAATAAGGTTGGAGCGGTGGATGCGCTCGTAGCTCTCCGCAATCACGGCCTTGACGCCCAGCAGTAGGGTTCCTTTGGCGGCCCAGTCACGCGACGAGCCCATGCCGTAGTCTTTTCCTGCCAGTACGACCAGCGGGGTGCCCGCTTCCTGGTATTTCATGGAAGCATCGTAGATCGGCAGCGTCTCGTCCGTGGGGAAGTACCGTGTAATACCGCCTTCCGTACCTGGCACGAGATGGTTCTTGATGCGGATGTTGGCAAACGTGCCGCGCATCATGACCTCGTGATTACCACGACGCGAGCCATAAGAGTTGAAGTCCAGATAGTCCACGTTGTTGGCCAGCAGGTACGAGGCTGCTGGGCTGTCCGGGGCAATGGCACCGGCCGGCGAAATGTGATCCGTCGTCGTTGAATCCCCGACCTTGGCCAGCACACGGGCGCCGTCAATGGGCTGAATATCCGGCGTTTCGGGCGTTAGGTCCATGAAGAACGGCGGCTCCTGCACGTAGGTCGATTCGGAGGACCATTCATACACGGATCCTTCCGGGATCTGAATGGCATTCCAGAGCTCATTCGAGTCCTCGATGCCATCATACTCCTTCTTGA
>JAAZVD010000213.1 GCA_018623785.1 Bacteroidota bacterium
ATGACCTGCTCTACGGAGGACATGCGCACGAAAGGGCGAACCGCATCATGGATCAACACGACATCGACCTCAGCCGGGACGGCCTCCAGCGCAGCCTTCACGGACGCCTGTCTCGAGTCACCGCCAGCCACGACATCATGCAGTTTGCTAATGCCTACGCGACGCAACTCGACCCCGAGAGGATCCACGGCATCAGCGGGTGTGGCAACGATGATGTGATGCACCCGGGCATGCCTCTCGTATACGAGAAGCGTCTGAACCAATACCGACTTCCCCCCCAGCACACGGAATTGTTTGCGGTGACCGCCCAGACGGGTACCCTGACCCGCTGCTGGAATGATGACGGCTACCTGTCCGTTGGATGACATGGGATTAGCGGAATAGTGGCAGGTCGCCGCTACGGTTGCGGAGCAGAAAGGCTCCAACGCATGCGACGATCAAATAATGAGCCTGGCATCCCCGAAGGAGAAGAGGCGATACTTCTCCTTGACGGCCTCGTCATAGGCCTCCCGCATGAAATCGTACCCCGCGAAAGCAGCGATCAGCATCATGAGCGTGCTTCGCGGCATGTGGAAGTTGGTAATAAGCCGCTCGGTAATATGGAACTCGTACGGCGGGTAGATGAATTTGTCGGTCCATCCAATGTTGGCCTTCAGGTTGTAGGCTGCGGAAAGGCTAGACTCGACGGCCCGTACCACGGTTGTTCCGACCGCCGTCACGGTGTTCGAAGACGACTCAAGCGCAACGTTGGCCCGCTCAGCTACCTCAGGCGTAACGTGATAGAATTCGCTGTCCATGCGATGCTTGGTCAAATCCTCAACTTCGACCGGCCGAAACGTCCCCAGTCCAGTGTGCAGCGTGACGGGAAGAATATCGACTCCCTTTTTTTCCAAGGAAGTGATGAGTTCGGGGGTGAAGTGCAAACCAGCGGTCGGTGCCGCTACAGCACCGCGCTCCGCAGCAAACATCGTCTGGTATCGATCCTTGTCTTCTGGCTCGACGTCCCGTTTGAGATACGGAGGTATGGGTGTCTCCCCGATCTCGTCGATCTTGTCGTAGAGCTCTTCGTTGGTACCCTCAAAGACAAACCGGATGGTGCGACCTCGCGAGGTTGTATTGTCGATAACCTCAGCAATGAGACCATTTTCGAAATACAGCTTATTGCCGATTCGGATCTTGCGGGCCGGGTCCACGATAACGTCCCACAGGCGGCTCTCCGAGTTCAATTCACGCAGCAAGAATACCTCGATACGCGCACCGGTCTTCTCCTTGTTGCCAAAAAGACGGGCGGGGAAGACTTTCGTGTTGTTCACGATCATCACATCGCCTTTGCTGAAGTATTCTCCGATATCGGTGAACACTTTATGCTCAATGGTTCCCGCAGCCCGATTGAGGATCATGAGTCGCGACGAATCGCGGGGCTCGGCAGGATATTTGGCAACGAGATCCTTAGGGTAGTCGTACTTGAACTGGGTAAGCTTCATGCGGCCTTACAGGGCTTGGTTCTGGGCGAAGGAAAGGGATGGGTTTTTTGCTGATCGGATTTCTCCAAAAAGCGACCTGAAAGATACATGCACTTCATGCCCCTTCCAAACCCCACCCGGGGTAGGAGGGCCCGGAAATGGTGAATATCCTTCCGGCGCCAATAAGAGCGGCGCCGGAAGACCACGCTTGAACACTGTGTACGGCCGGTGTACTATATATCTGCCATGTGCTCTCACCTCTGTTATAACATCCCCTTGGCGGTTTGCCTGATGGGCCTACTCGTGGGCTGCGATGCAGGCTTGGAGCCTCCCGAGGACGAGGGTACGGGGACGATAACAGGGAATATCTCATATGTATCGCCATGGCCGCCGTCCGCCGAGGTCAATGACCTGCGCTTCATAGCCATGCGCTTCGTCCCCCGCGACACGACTGATTTCTTCCGGCTCAGCGAAATGGCCATTAGCGAACGACTTCCATCCGGCGGTGATGAACACGCGTTTACCTTGGAAGCGGTGCCGGCGGGTACCTATTTCTACGCAGGCGTGGCTCAGAAATATGCCGACGACCTTTTGGCATGGCGACCAGTGGGCCTTGTCGAAACCGACGGCGGCGTCTTCACGCTTCCCCGGGGAGGCTCGATCCATGTCGAGGTAACCGTGGATTTTTCAAACCCGCCTGTGTTTCCGCCGCAGTGATGCCTCAGACACCACATATATGGGTGTCCGTGCGGTACCTATCCCGACGCCTTCAGCCGATGGCTTTGCTGCTCGTTAGCAGCCTGTTCATCCTCATCGGCCTAGTGGGCAGGCCTGTAGCAGCCCAGGATGGGCTATCGGTCGTCGAGGGTGTAATAATGGATAGCGATGGTGGGGTCATCCCTGGGGTCAACGTGCGTATCGAGGGTACTGATCGGGGGACGGCAGCGGATCAGAGTGGACACTATCGCCTGGAGCAGCTCGGAGCCGGCGTTGTAGTTCTGCGCTTTTCCGCGGTCGGTTTTCACACCGAAATGAGGACCGTACGGCTGGAAGCGGGCAGCACGACAGCACTAAACGTAACGCTCTCCTGGAAAACCATCCTGTCTGACGAAGTGATCGTAACGGCCTCTCGGCGAGAGCAGCCGGCCCTATCGGTACCTGTGTCTGTTTCCGTTCTCTCGGCACAGGATCTGAGCCGAAGAAACACCGTGATGCTTGACGAAGCGCTGCGAACGGTGTCTGGGGTAAGTGTCCTGGGAAATCAAATCAATGTCAGGGGGTCCAGCGGCTTTGCCTACAATACAGGGAGCAGAGTTCTGCTGATGCTGGACGGCATGCCGCTCTTGACACCGGATTCGGACGGCGTACCGCTCGAGGCCCTTCCCGCCTCCGAAATCAAACAAATCGAGGTGCTTAAGGGGCCCGGCTCGGCACTCTATGGCGGCGGGGCGCTCGGTGGCGTCGTAAATGTAATCACCCGCGATCTACCCGATGTCCGCTCTACGTCCGAAATCCGAACCTTTGCCGGTGTCTGGGATCCGGTAAGGCACGGCATTTGGCGACAGGGATGGAAACACGGGGATGAATACCGGCCCTTCTGGGGGGTATCCGCATCCCATGCCATGCGCTCGTCGCCATCGTTTGCATGGTGGTCCAGCGTCTCTTTCCGGCGAGATGCCGGATACACAGCCCTGTCCGGACGGGATGTTTTTCATGCCTTTGCCAAGACCTCCTGGCAACCGAGCACGTCCATTCGCTTGGATGCGCTGTTAGGGGTCATGGCCCGCGAGCGCGATAACTTTCTGTTCTGGGAATCAGCACGTAACCCCCTATCGCCCGGACGTATTTCTTTCGGAGATACCCCAGTCCCGGGCAGCACGCCAAACGGAGCACCGGATGACTTCATCCGGCAGATCTCCTTCCTCCCCGTCCTTCGGCATATTGTGAGTGCTTCTTTCTATCACGAACTCAGACTTCGCGTATTTGGCACCCTCATCCAACCGATCGACGACGTAACGGGTAGCCGTAAAGATGTTGAGGGGCTTGGCGCCCGTTACGGGGGCGAATGGCAGGCAACGTGGCTACCCTCTGCTTCACAGCGACTGACCGCCGGCGTCTCCAGGGATGCTCTGACGACCAAAAGCTCCTTCTTCATTACCAGCGATGGCGATGAGATCGGCGGGCAGCCCGAACTGGCCGTATTCATTCATGCTGAGCAGCAGATTGCCGAAGACTGGCAGGTGGTCGGTGGACTACGTTTGGACCACTACCAAATCGATGCTTCCGATACGGAAGCCCGTCTCAGTCCGAAGATCAGCGTGGCGTGGACCGGTTTGCAGAACAACACGTTCCGAATAGCTTTGG
>JAAZVD010000020.1 GCA_018623785.1 Bacteroidota bacterium
CTACCAGATCCTGCGGGTCAATACCTTCGTTGCGGGCCCTAACCATGATGGCCACACCCATTTCGTCGGATCCACAGACGAATACGACGTCCTCGCCTTTCATGCGCTGGAAGCGACTGAACAGGTCAGCAGGCAAGTATGCGCCGGCCAAATGACCTAGGTGGACGGGGCCGTTGGCGTACGGCAGGGCCGCGGTAACCATGATGCGGTTGAAAGCGGAAGAGGCCATGGGGAAGGTCGGGGTGGTTGAATACGGATCGTCGGGTCATACACACGGACCCGCCCCGGGGATTCCAATCGTAGCGACAAGGGGTGTGAACTTCCTGAATAGCCCTGTCATCGTATCGTCAGGCCGCCCTCATGGCGAGGAAACACGCCCCCCCAAGGCAGGTTGGAGGGAACGCATCCGCGCCAGGATGTTCAACGACGCCATGTCCAGGATTCTCGTCATACCGGCCATCGACCTTCGCGGAGGTAACTGCGTACGCCTGCACCAGGGACAGTACGAGGAAGAAAAGGTCTATTTTGACGACCCGGTCAAGATGGCCAAGCTTTGGCGCATCCAGAATGCAAAAGTGCTCCATGTCGTGGACCTCGATGCGGCCAAGGGCGGCAGTGACCACAACCGGAAGGTTATCCACCAGATCTGCAGAGAACTGGACATTCCTGTTCAGGTGGGCGGCGGAATCCGGACGATGGCAGACATCGACCGGGCCATTGAGGCCGGGGTATACCGCGTCATCATTGGTACTGCCGCCGTTCAGAATCCCGACCTTGTGTCTGAGGCCCTCGAAAAGTACGGGTGCAGCAAGGTCGTCGTCGGACTGGACGCACGCGATGGAGAGGTTCGCGTGCAAGGATGGACCGAGGGCAGTGGACTGGACGCCGTGGAGTTTGCACGCGACATGGAAGAGCGGGGTTGCCGACGCATCGTGTACACGGACATATCACGGGACGGCACCATGGAAGGTCCCAACATGGATGCCTACCGCGAGTTGGGATCGGCGCTGAGAAAAGCAAAAATCACGGCATCCGGCGGCATAGGCAATGCCAAACACCTTATCGCCCTCAACGATTTGGTCCCATATCGGGTGGATTCAGTCATTGTCGGCAAAGCCCTCTATGAGAATGTCTTCCCCTGCCAGCAGTTCTGGTGCTGGCACGTGAAAGAGACTGTGGACCTCTCCGTTTTCTCCACCGCACCGCTCAAGTCGGACTAGTCGATCGGCCCTCACCGCCCATATGATATCCTGTCAGAAAAGTGCTTTTTCCCTGGATCCTCAGGTTCACTATCTGAACTGTGCCTACATGTCTCCGCTCTCGAAGCGTGTTGAGGAGACAGGAATCACAGCCTTGCGGGGTAAACGCTCTCCCGCCACCATTACTCCGGATGATTTTTTCGACGTGCCGGAGCGTGTCAGGGAGACCTTTGCAGGCCTGGTTGGTGGCAACGCCAAGGATGTAGCGCTCTTTCCCTCAGTCTCCTATGGTATTGCAACAGCAGCCAGGAATCTGCATCCCGTAACCGGACAGAACATCGTGGTACTGCATGAGCAGTTTCCGAGCAATGTCTACACCTGGATGCGTTTGGCTGAAGAGAGCGGAGCAGATCTGCGTACCGTGTATCGACCGGCCGCTGACACGCTTTCCGATGTTCACGAGGCATGGAATGAAGCCATCCTGAGTGCTATCGATGTCGGCACGGCCATTGTAGCCGTTCCCATCGTTCACTGGGCTGACGGCACCTTGTTCGACATGGCAGCCATCCGACGTCGATGCGATCGGTTCGGTGCCGCCCTGATCGTGGACGGTACCCAATCCATTGGCGCCCTTCCTTTCTCCGTTGCATCCGCTCGTCCCGATGCCTTGATCACGGCCGGCTACAAGTGGCTTTTCGGACCGTACTCCTGCGCTCTTGGCTGGATGGGACCCCGCTTTGCCGAGGGCGTTCCGATTGAAGAAAACTGGATCAATCGTAAAGGCAGCGAGCAATTTGCGGGTTTGGTGGACTACGAGTCCGATTACCAACCCGGCGCATGTCGGTACGATGTCGGAGAAAAAAGTAACTTTATCCTCATGCCCATGCTGCTTGCGGCGCTGGAGCAGGTTTCGGAGTGGACGCCCGCAGCAATCCAGGAATACACGCGCCAGCTGGTGGAACCATTCGAGGAGCGAATCCTGGACGCCGGTTACCATCTTGCACCGGCCCACACGCGCGGTGCGCACTTATTCGGCGTGCGCCTCCCCGGTGGGCAATCGGTAAAAGCAGTCCGACGCGCCTTGTCCGAACGTAACGTATCCGTCTCCGTGCGCGGAAACGCCATTCGTATTGCTCCGCACGTCTACAATGATGAGACCGATGTAAGGGCCCTCGTGGATGCGCTGGAGTCCGCAGCCGTCTCCTAGGCGTTCACTTTCCGGAACTCCCGTTCAGCATACCCCTTGAACGGAAGTCCTTCACTACTCCCTCCACCAAGATCCCGCTTCCATGATGCCACGCCATCCTGTCCTCGGGCCGTTCTCCCTGATGGTTCTCATATTCGCATTCAGCGTTCAGGGCCAACCAGCGCAGGCACAGCAGGTAAGCAGCAGCGATCAGCAGGCCGCGGTTATTGCCCAGCGCCTCTCCGAGAGGTACGATGGCATCGAAAGCATGCGCCTTCGCTTTGTGCAAACCGCTTCATCGGCTTTCATGGATACGGATGAGCGGTATTCGGGCGATCTGATTTTTACCGATACATCTTTCCGTATCGAGACCTCCAATCAGACGATTGTCTCTGACGGCACAACGACGTGGATCCATAACAGGGGGCAGGGGCAAGTCATCATCAATGACTTCGTGGAAGATGAAGGCTCGTTCTCACTGACCACGTTCCTCCGCAGTTTTTCCGATGAATACCGTTCCTCCTGGGAGGGAACGCAGGCACTTGACGGTGCTCTCCATGATCGTCTCCGACTCCTTCCAACCGATGAGTTTGCCGCCTTTCGCCAGGTCGATCTCTGGATCAGGCAGTCGGACACGCTAGTCACGCGTCTCATTGCGGTAGACCTCAATGACGTACGCATGGTCTTTGAACTTTCCGACATAGTGGTAAACCCTGCCCTGCCGGCAGATCAGTTTCAGTTCGAAATGCCAAGCGATGTCGACGTGGTCGACTTGAGGGAAGAGGGTTGATGGCCGCGCCCGGAAAAAACTATCTGGTGCATGTTGGCAGTTTCCTGGTGGCCGGGGGGTTGCTGTGGCTGGCTTTGCGTGGTGTGGACTTCAATGCGCTCGGGGCCACACTGGCCACAGCCAATTACTGGTGGCTGCTGCCCTTGGTGGTGGTTACCCTGCTCAGCCACTGGGCTCGGGCGCTTCGATGGGTACTCTTCCTGAACGTCACCACGGACAGCCTCGGTAACATCCCAAGCAAGACCGTCTCTCGGACCAATGCTTTCGTTTCAGTGATGGTGGGGTACATGGCCAACTATGCCGGCCCGCGCTTGGGAGAGATCATTCGAACGGCGAATGTAGCGCGCAAAGAGTCCCGGCCCTTTACCACGGTGCTTGGAACGGTGGTGGCCGAGCGCATTCTGGACATGATGACCTTTGGTGTACTGCTTTTGACAGTACCTCTCATCTTTTCCAATCAGGTGGGGACGTTGTGGACCCTCTTGTCGGCTCCGATTCTCGAGTGGTTTACTGCTCTTTCAGGAGCGGCGTTGATAGGAATGGCGCTGGCAGCCGGTATCGGTACAACGCTGGGAGTCTGGTTCCTTGTTCGCGGCTTCAACCAACCCTCATCGCGCCTGGCTGGATTGGCTGATCGATTCAGGGAAGGTATCCTAAGTATCATCTTTACTGACTATCCAGGGCGTATTGTTCTCTATACCCTCCTCATGTGGGCCTGCTATGGACTCATGGCTTGGATCCCATTTGTGATGCTCGGTCATGACACCCTTTACGGCATCGGCCCGTTGGCCGGGTGGGGATTGATGCTCATCGGAGCATTCGGTGTAATCATTCCGTCTCCGGGAGGAATAGGTACCTATCATTTCATAACCATCCAGTCCCTCGGCCTCCTGTTCTCAATGGAGCAGACGGACGCCGCCACCTATGCGCTGCTGACTCACACGGGCCAAATGCTGCTTTACATCCTGGCTGGCTTTTTGGGGCTCCTGTTCATGGGTGCAAGTCTTTCCACCGCCACGTCATCGCATGATTCGTAAGAAGAAAGGCATGGTCACACACCGCTTGAAGTTCCGACTTCCTCTGGCCGCAGGGTTGGCTTTCCTCTTGATGGCCTGGCCTGGTTCATCCCGTGCTCAATCAGTGCCAGTGGATCCATCCGCTCTGATTATGGATGGACCTATCCGGTCGATTCGACCTGAAAGTCGGGCGGTAGACCTCATGAGGGTCTACCTGGACATCCAACCCGATCATGGTGCCTCCCTGGGAACGGCAGCGCTGTACGTTGCACCGGGTGTCGATTCCCTGCTGATTCTGAACGTTTCTGACCTGGAAGTACGCGATGTCCGGTTGCCCGATCAGGAAGCACCCGCCGAATGGCAGGTCAATGCTGGGCAGTTATTGATACGAACGCCGGCCAGCACCACCGATTCATGGCGCATCGACGTGGATTATCGCATCCGGCGTGGTTTGAGCCAGCAGGACGACGGTGGTACTGTGGTGGCACTATGGACGTCTTCGCTGGCCGGTCGTGCAACATGGATGCCGTTGCCTGTGGATGAGGTTTCGACGGTCGATCATCATCTGACGGTTACAGCTCCGCCTGGATGGAATGTGGTTACTTCAGGGATGGAAGCTGCAACGGTCGATCAGGTTGAGGGGCGTATGGTGGTCCGAGCCGCCCAGACCCATATTTTTCCGCATGCGGTGGGCTTTTGGGCATGGAAAGGCGAACGGGACGACGGCCCTCGCACGATAACCCGTACCGAAGCCGTTGAGCAGATCGGACTGTACGGAGAGAAACTGGATGCCCTTTTGGGCAAGAGCCATGAGATCTCCTACACGGTGCTCGATATCAAAGGCGAATCGACGCCGGCGGCATTTTCCAGCCATGGCATTCGTGCTCTGGGGGGGCTGAACAGAGACCATTCCTGGATGCGTCGCTACGAGCTCCTTGAGCGTGACTACGGTTTGATGGTATCGCCTGCTCTGGGAAGGCTGGCGCCAACCGATGGCTGGATTGAATCTGCGATACGTGCATGGCTCGCCGTAGAGCACGTGCGCACCGAGGGTGGCGATGGCGCGGCTGCTCTGATTCTCGAGGAACTGCGCCAACAATATCTGGCAGAGGCAGCGCTCTACGTTCGTCCGCTGGTCTGGGATCGCTGGTACGTGGCAAGCGACCTGCGGGACCTCCACGCGGAAGCCAAAGGCGTATGGGTACTTCGCATGCTGTCCGAGCGCATGGGCTCAGAGGCCCTTCTTGAATCCCTTCGACGGTTCATGGTTGTAGCGCAAGAGGACATGGTAGACTCGGAAACGCTGCGCGAGCAGCTGGAGATCGTATCTCGGGAAGACCTCGGTGCGTTTTTTGACACCTGGGTCTATGGCGCGGGGCATCCCGTCATATCATTGACATATGACCACAACGCAGCCACTGAGCAAACCGAAGTGGTTCTGACGCAGCACCAGGAAGGGCCTCTTGTACCGGAGAGCTTCCTCTTCGATACCGTGCTGCAGTATTCCACGCTGGCCGAGACGGATACCAAAGCAATAGAGGTAAAGGAGCGAACTCATCGGCTGGCACTGCCTACTGGAATGAGGCCCCGTTTTGTCCATGCAGATGCATTTGCCACCGTGTTGCTGGACTACCACGATCAGCCATCGGGAGCAGATCTCGTCTCGCAACTGCGCTACTCCGTTTCGCTTGCCTCCACCGTCCGTTCTCTGCGCCGTCTATCGGGACAACAACCGGACCCTTCCCTGCTGCTCGGCCTGCGCAGCGTGACAACCGAAAATGCCGACGCCGCCGTCTTGGTAGCTGCAGCGCCCGTTTTGGGACGTCTGGCCCCATCGGCTTCGGCGCTGAGTTTGCTCGTGTCTTGGACCAACCATGCAGATCCCGGAGTGCGTACCGCGGCCACCCGGGAACTCGGCTTGTTCCCAGCCTCCGATAAGGCTTATGATGCGGCGCTGGCCGTTGCCAACAGCGGCAAGAACGCATTCGAATTGGCTGCTGCCGTTCAAGCCCTCGTCGCTCTGCGACCGGATCGGGCCTGGTCAGTCCTTCGCTCGGCCTTGGTTACCCCTTCGGAGGGCGATCTCGTTCGTATCGGGGCGCTTGAACTGATTCAGCCCGGCACAGCCGACGAAAATGCAGTAGCGAAAGCTGTACTTCCCTTGCTGGACCTTCAAACGGATGCTAGCGCTGCGGCCCTCCTGTGTCTGGCTCGCCTTTTTCCGGAAGGCCCAAAAACGACACGTACAACGGACGCATGGCTGGTGGATACATCGTATCAAAAGCGCGCTGCTGTGCTGTCGTTCTTGGAAAACCGAACATTGGACGAGTTATCCGTCGGTGATCTGGAGTGGGCCCTGGACCGCGAACCGGCCCCGGAGCTTCGACGACGTATCGATGCCCTTCTATCAAAAGCCTTGGAAAGCTCGGAAGAGACGGAACACGATAGACAATCAGGCTGATTTCAGATATCAGATTACCCCCTGATCAGAAGCGTCAATCGCTGGCCGATTGACCATGTGGTGCCCCCGAGCGATGGACGTAGGCCTGGAACAGGAGCAGGGCCGCGGCTACGGATGCGTTCAACGACTCCACGCCCTCCTCCATTGGGATGAAGACCCGATAGTCACAGGCAGCGGATACGGTACGGGACATCCCCTTTTTCTCACTTCCGATGACCAGCGCCAGCGGACGATCCCAGTCCATGGCTAACAGGGATGTTTCGCCCGACCCATCCGCACCTGCCACCCAGTACCCTCTCTCCTTGAGCTGGTCCAGAACCCGGGACACGTTACTGGTCCGCGCAATCATGACCTGCGATATGGTTCCGGCCGATGTCTTGACGGCCGCTGCTGTTACTGGTGCAGCACCGCGCTCTGGAATAATGACACCAAGAACGCCCATGGCGGCACAACTTCGAACGATGGCTCCGAGATTGTGAGGGTCCTGAATATGGTCCAGCACGGCGACGATCGGCTTACGGGCCCGAACCGCATCGTGATCGGGCGCAATACGCTGCAGCATCTCGTCGACGTCGAGGTACGTGATTGGAGCGACCGCCAGCAGAACTCCCTGATGGTTGACACCAGGCACCATTTGGTCCAATCTGGCTTTCGGGACAAACTGTACGGGAAGTCCTTCTTTCCTTGCCAGATGCTCCATTTGTTTCAGAGCGCCTGAACCTCCCTTTTGCAGCAATACTTTTTCGATGCGCCCCGCATCTTTTTCCAACTGCTCCCGTGCCGGATTCCGACCGGAAATGTAACGAGCCCCGTGCTCTTCGGATTTATTGGATCTCTGACCCGACGAGCCTGCCTTCCTTTTGTCTTTCCAATGATCCATCCCGAACCGATTATGTAGCCCTTTGAGGGCGATATGTTGGATTCCCCACCTGGCTCCGCAAGGTAGGTCGACAACCCACAAGCTGCCAGTCGTATTTTAGGTTATACTGTTTCCCGACTCAGACGGCCATGTCCCCTTCGCGCTTTTCCATGACTGCACCCCTGAAGAGGGTGCTCGTCGCCCATGCCGGTGACTGCTTCCGCTCCCCGGCGTGGTTGGCAGCTAATTGGCAACCCTATGGCTTTCGATTCGAACCCCACTACGATGCTGCCTGTGCGGAATCTGATCGGTTCATCGGCATTTTGCGGGAGTTTGGAGCCAAGGTAGACATTCTTGAGGCCAACCTGTGCACAGGCATCGACAGTCTGTATGTCCATGACCCGGTCGTGACCTGTGGGCCAGGTTTCCTGCTTGGTCGCATGGGCAAAGCAGCCCGACGACCTGAGACGGAAGCCATGGAAACCATGTTGAATCAGCTGTCGATGGGATGCCAGTCCATTGCCGACGACAATGCCCTCCTCGAAGGCGGCGATGTGGTGTGGCTTCGACCGGAGTTGGTAGCCGTTGGCATCGGCTTCCGCACCAACCACGCAGGTGCTGATGCTCTGGCTGCTTTTTGTGGCGACACGGTCGACGAAGTCATCAGAGTGCCCCTTCCGTGGGATCAGGGTCCGTCAGACGTGCTGCACCTGATGTCTCTCGTTTCGCCCCTGAGCGAGGATTGCCTTCTCGTACACAGTCGGCTGATGCCGGTATTTTTCCGACAGCGATTAGAGCGGGAAGGGTTCAGGCTTCTGGAAGTGCCGATCGAGGAATACGACACGCTCGGCAGCAATGTATTGGCCCTCGATCAGGAAACCTGCCTTATTGAGAGGAGCAACACCCGGACCGTCCGCATGCTCGCGGACGAGGGGTTCAACGTGTTGACCTACGAAGGCCGCAACATTTCACTGGCCGGATCCGGCGGACCCACCTGCCTCACCCGCCCCCTCGTCCGCGGATAAAGAAGCTTCTTCCCGGGCAGGCCAGGTCTTGACGACACCGATCACTCCCGCCAGAATCAGTACGAGCGCGATGAGTTCGGCCTGCGTAACTGTCTGGCCAAGGATTTCCATCGTGTTGTTGACCCTGATCTTCTCAATGAAAAAGCGCTCAGCCCCGTTGAAGACCAAATAGACCCAGAAGAGCCATCCCGTCTGGTGCGCATGCTTGCGGAACGACCACAGCACACCAAAAATGACGATGGACATGAGGAATTCGTAGAGCGGCGTCGGATACACCGGGGTCATTGAAAGATCGATGCCCAGAATATTATTCGGGTAGGTCTCGGCCCAGAGCCACATCGGCAGCCAATCCGGTTTGGCCGCCACGTCTGCAGCAATGCCCCAATCCCCGTCGCCCGCCAGATGACATCCGATGCGTCCGATGCCGTACGCAATCATGACTCCCGGCGCCATGGCATCGACAACTGAACCCAGATCTAGGGCCTTTTTGCGTACATATCGCACGATCGCGTAGCTGCCCAGGATGAGTCCTCCGTAGAAGGTAAACCCGCCCGTACTGAAAATCATGCTGGCCGGTGAGCGGAAGAACTGATCCAGGTTTTCGAGGATATGAAACAGGCGGGCACCCAGGAATCCGACCCCGACAGCCAGCATGGTAATCGTACCCACCAGAAACGATGGGCTTACCGTTACCATGCGCTTGCGGCCCTTGTCTTTTTGCTCGGGGTCAGGAATCCGTACGCCGTTCAACTGGCCGATGGCGTACATACGGTCAAATTCCTTTTGCAGCAGCCAAGCGGCCGTCATGGCGCCAAGAGCCACCATGAATCCGAAGGAATTGATCGGGAAGGGTAGACTGAAGCCGAGATAATCGGTAAGCAGATCGCTCAGACGGGGATACATCGGGACCTCATGCGTTGACGCTGGTAGCAATATCCTCGAGTCGGACAGGATGCTGTTCTCCCGTCTCCATATTCTTGAGTTGAACCGAGCCAGCGGCCAGTTCATCCTCACCTACGATGGCTACAAAACGGGCCTGCTGTCGATTCGCCTCGCGCATCTGAGCCTTCATGGACCGGCCTTTGAGATCGTAGGTCACTCTGAGTCCTGCCTGCCGAAGCCGCTCGCCCGCCCAAAACGCCCATGTTATGGCGGGGTCCCCGAGCGCAACAATGAACACATCTACATGTGGCGCAGCAGGCTGGGCTACCTCCTCGGCAGCGCATGCCAGGAGGATCCGCTCCATCCCGGCAGCGAACCCCACAGCGGGAACGGCCTGCTTGGAACCAACCTCTTTGGATAGCAGGTCATACCGTCCTCCACCGGCAATGGAGCTTTGGGCCCCCAGAAGTGGACTTTCAAATTCGAACGCTGTGCGGCTATAATAGTCCAGGCCGCGCACCAAGAAAGGGTCCTCCACAAAGTCGATACCCACGTCCGAGAGCAGCCCTTTGACCTGCTCGTGGTGCACCCGGCTTGCTTCGTCGATGAAATCCGACAGCAGCGGGGCCTTCTCGAGAAGGACTCGCTCTTTTTCGTTTTTCGTATCCAGGATACGCAGAGGATTGGTTTCCAGTCGCTTCCGACTGATATCGGAGAGCTGATCGGCCAATGGTGTCAGATACTCCACAAGCGCTGCTTTGAATGCGGGGCGACTCTCCTCATCGCCAAGCGAATTGAGGCGCAAGGTATACTGCTTCAGGCCCAACGCCTCCAGGATATTCCGGAGGGAGAGGATGACCTCCGCATCGGCACGAGCATCCTCCGCCCCGATAACCTCCAGACCAAACTGATGGAACTGGCGGTAGCGACCCTTCTGAGGGCGTTCGGCCCGGAAACAAGGGCCTACATAGTATAGACGCTGCGTTCCGCCCCGCTGTACCATGTTGTGCTGCAAGTAGGCCCGCATGACCGGGGCCGTCACTTCAGGCCGCATGACATAGTGCGTCGAGCCACGTTCGAAAGCAAACATCTCCTTCGTAACAATATCCGTCAACGCACCGATACCACGGGCAATGAGCTCGGTCGGCTCTAGAATGGGCGTCCTGATTTCTTCGGCGCCGAACTGCAACATGACCGAATGCACCACTGCTTCAAGGTGCCGCCACGTCCGGGAAGGGGCAATCGTGTCCCCCCCAGCACTGTATTCGTCGGGAAGAATATCGAACGTTCCGGAGATGGATTTGAAGGTATTCATGGTCTAATTCAGCTGGGACTCGACCTCTTCAATAACGGAAAGTAGCTCTTCGGACGTAGTGGCAGCCAGTATGCGATCGCGCGTATCCTTTTGGTTCATCATCCGTGATATACGGCTCAGGATACGAACATGTTGACTCTTGGCGTCCTGTTTCCCCACCAGCAGGAAAACGATGCGCACAGGCTCGTTGTCGATGGACTCAAAGTCCACCGGATTCTTACACACAACCAATGCCGCCAGAATACCGTTCACGGCAGCCGTTTTGGCATGCGGCAACCCCAACCCCTTTCCGACGCCTGTAGACATCGTTTTTTCCCGCTCGAATACGGCCTCGCGCATGGCGTCGGCATCCAAGACGCCCTTTCGGTCCGCAACAAGGTCGATGGCAGCATTGAGCAGGGATTCCTTGTCGGACACCTCTACCCCCACGGCAACGCTCGAAGGATCCAGGAGTCGGGTCAATTCCATGCTGAATACCGGAAGACGTATCGTGGAGAGTGGGCGGGACAAAAAGTGACAGAGCGCATCCATGTCGGCACTGGATGTACCGCTCCTGTGGGTCGCAATCTACCACGAATCATCCTTGGTGTTGCAAGCTTAACCGAAACCTCGTGTTCAACGGGGCCCTCGGAAGGCTTGCGAGGGATGGGTCACATCCTGACAAGATCCACGTTCCTCAGCCGATCCAGCACGAATTCCATGTCTTCGGGAAGTTCAGCCTCGAAATCCATCGCCTCTCCCGTCATGGGGTGGGTAAACCCGAGAGAGCGGGCATGCAGCGCCTGACGCGGCAGTGCCTTGAATAGATTCCCGTAGAATGCTCTCCGTTGCCCTTCGTCCCGCCCGTAACGGATTCGGTCTCCACCGTAGACAGGATCGCCGAAAATCGGATGCGCGATATAGGCGGCATGCACCCGAATCTGATGGGTACGTCCTGTCTCCAGACGAAATTCGGCTAATGCCGTATATCCGAAAGGCTCGATGACGTTATAGTGGGTAATGGCGTGCTTGCCCTTGCCTGACTCCACGGTTGCCATCTTGCGCCGATCCCGCACATCCCGGGCGATATCCGTCTCGATAGTCCCCGTTTCAGGATCAGGAATACCCCAAATGATGGCATTGTACCGCCTTCGCGTCGTTCGTGCAGCAAACTGCTTGGATAGTCCCGCATGTGCCCGATCGTGCTTGGCAACAACCAACAAGCCGCTCGTATCCTTGTCCAACCGGTGCACAATTCCTGGACGCAACACGGGATCTCCCTCGAAGCGGGGCGCCAGCGTAATCGTAGACAATCCCGCCATCGGCCCATCATCGTCCGAATCATCGTCTGAATCGTCGTCCGGATCCTGATTCCCGGCCGACTCCACGAGAATCGGATCTGCACCAATATGATGCAGCACGGCATGCACCAGCGTTCCGGTTCGATGCCCGAAAGCCGGATGGACCACCATTCCCGCCGCCTTATTGACTACCAACAGGTGCTCATCCTCGTAGCGAACATCCAACGGAATATCCTCAGGCAGGATATCCATGGGCGGCGGCTTCATTAAGGTGCATACGATGGCATCGCCGGCCTGAACCACACGCGATGCCTTGGTACTGACTTCACCGTTGACAACGACCATGCCCTGCTTGATGCCCTTCTGCACCCGCGCCCGGGTGGCATTCAGCAGGAAGCCCGTCAGGTACACATCCAGACGCTCTCCCGCCTCGTACCCGCCGGGTACGTCAAAACGGAATTCTGTGGGTTGTTTATCCGGCTCACTGCTCATGCTGCAGTTTAGGGGTTGCGTGGTTGGAAGGCGATGTGGCGTCCGTGAAAAGC
>JAAZVD010000214.1 GCA_018623785.1 Bacteroidota bacterium
ACCCCATCTTCCTCGGCCTGCAACCGCAACGGAAACAGCTTGTCGGGCCGGGATGGATCTACACTCGCCATATTCCAGTCATTCAGCCAGATCCGGAACGGTGGCGATTCGGCCCCAGCCAATCCTGCGGCGCCGCGGCTGAATCGTTCGTAGGCGTGGAACGTGCCTGTTTTCGGATCGGCTAACGAAAAGTGGCCCATGTAAAGTTGCCGGGTTGTCCAGCCCGTCTCGGTGTCATCCAGCGAATCCGGCGGTGCGAGGGCTGATCGAAACAGGGTCAGCTCATAGCCAAACCGGCGGTCATTGCCCGCAAACAGGTTACCCGTGAAATACCACCACTCCGTCTTGAAGTCAGGATGGGCACCGTAGTCCGTCGGGAAGTCGAACGGAATGACGCCGTCGGCGCGGGCATATCCAAGCGTATCGCCACCCATGGCAGCGGCTAGCTCCATGGGCTGTTCGGTAGCGGCCGGCTCTGGTGCACGCGAGCAGCCGTTGCCTACAAGCAACACGCCGAGAATGCCGAGCGAGAAAAATGGAGAGAGGAGGTTTTTCATTCTTCCCTGATGGCTTCGCTGGCTTTGGTTCGGCTCATGGATAGGGATGGATATATAGCGGCCAAGGCAGCAGCGACGACCGCCAACAGGATTGCCTGCAACAGGATGGTGCCATCCACCTCGAACTGCAGCGTCCACCCGAATGAGCGCTGGTTGATGACATAGATCAAGAGCCACGCCAAGACCAGACCAAGGGGAACGGATAGCAATCCGGCCAAGAGGCCCATGGAGGAAGTCTGGAGCGTAATCATCCGACCGATTTGCCTCGGCGTCATGCCATTAGCACGCAGCACAGCCAATTCCCGTGAACGCTCCAGCTGAAGGGCCATCAATGCTGTCAATACGCCCACGAAGGCCACCAGAATGGCCAAAAGCCTCAACACCGTGGTCACGGTAAATGTCTGATCGAACACGTCAAGGGAAGCTTGCAGTAGATCGCGATTGGAGCGGATGTTCAGGCTTTGCACCGGTGCTGTGTAAGCCCGCAGTTCCTGGATGAGGGAATCGAGGTCTACTCCTGACGACGCATAGATCGCCAATCCTGACGCTCTCGGGTCGTCGAAGTGGACATCGTAGCGATTCCTTGTCATCTGGACGGCACCTAGATCCGAGGCGTAGTCGTAGTAGATGGCTCCGACCAGGAAGTCAGTGCGTCCATGAGATGTCACGATCCGGAGCGAGTCCCCGACGTTCGTTCCGTAGCGGAAGGCGTAGGGCTCCGAAACCATCACCACATCGCGGTTCTGCATGGCCTCACGCTGGTCTCCGTCCATAGTCTGCTTGTATCGGCCCGGCTCCAGCTCTCTTGGCCGCGGCTCGGTTACTATGAGGTCCGTTTCCAGACCATCAATCAGCACGCGAGCAGTTCGTACAGAGTAGGCCGCGTCCACGCCGGGATTATTCCTAATAAACGCTTCGGCTTCAGCCGTGATGGTGGCATCATTGCGTCGGAACACATCGCCTGGAGGTGAGATGTAGATATCGGCTTCTAGGGAATACGTCAACCACGTGTTGACGGTGGTTCTGAAGGAGTCTACCATGACACCGACGCCGCTCGTTGCTGCAACGGCTATCGTAAGTGCCGCAACGGCTACGGCCGATCTGCTAAGCGATTGCTCGATGCCGGAAGCTGCCATGCGCCCCATGATGCCGAATATGCGACCCAGAATGGGACGGAGTGCACGCGCTCCCAAAAGAACCACGGGTGGAATCCAGCAGGCGAAGGCCAGGATAATGGCTAGGATGCCGAGGTAGCTCCAGGCGATACTCTGTCCGGAAAGCCAGAGGATGCAGACACCCAGAAGCGCCAGCACTACCCCGAAAAGAACGAGTCGCGGTAGAGCGTGCCGTGTACGCGTTTCAGATAGGGATCGCTTCAAAACCATACTCGGCGGCGTATGTGTGGCTTCCCGGGCAGGCGGCAAGGTGGAGAAGATGGTGCAGCCGATGCCGATTGCCAGTCCTTTGCCGATGGACCACATCGAGATATCCAGGTCCCGGATGCGCACTACGAAGTATAGATCATTAATGGTCTGCGTAACGAGCCCAACCAGTAGGTTGCCGAGCGCCAGACCGCCGGACACACCCAGAATGGATCCGGCAAAGCCGATCAGCATGGCTTCCGAGATGATCATCCAGTACATCTCCGCCCGTGTTACACCCACTGCACGAAGCCGTCCCAGCAACGGCCGACGCTGCACGACTGAAAAAGTCATCGTGTTGTAGATGAGGAACATGCCTACAACCAGGGCCAGGAGGCTCATGGCGGTCAGATTGAGAGAGAAGGCTTCCGTCATCTGATCCAGCGTGGCGGAACGGCCGGCGGACCGATTCAGGGAGAGGGTTTGTGGAAGACCCATCATCATGGTTGAACGGAAGGTCGATTCGGAACCTTCAGGCACAATGAGATCGATACGGGTCAGCAACCCCTGCATGTCAAACAGGCGCTGCGCCGTGGCGATATCCACGACCATGAGATTCTCAAGTGCGGCTGCGTCCAGATCGGATTCGACCGGGAGGAAGGCCTCCACCTGAAGATCGAACCGTTGTCCCTCGTGCCACACGTTGAAGGTGCCAGAGGTTGGCAGCCCCAGCCTTTCGGAAGTAGCAGCAGCAGCAAGAGCTCCGGGCGTTCGGCCCATGAACTGTCCCAGGTCAAGCCCACCATCCGGACCGCCCGTGAAAGTGCGGAAGGGGTCCTCAGCCAGTGGGTCGATTCCCAGGACCTGTACTACTGGGCCGTCTACGGCTCCTATCCGAACGGAGCCTTCAACAACGGGTGCTGCATCCCTGAATCCCCGCTCCACCCGAAGGACACGATATACCGAGTCGGGCATCGTCCCGCCGTTGCCCTCCAGTGCGTGGGTGGCGCGACCAGCTACGGTTTCCGTCGAAAGGGTAAAAGCCGTGCGCGCGCTCGAATTGGCAAGGTCGATCCCCACCACAACGGAAACGCCCAAGGCCACCCCAAGGATGGACAGCGCCATCAGGAGGGGGTGACGACCCAGGTACCGCCGGCTGCTTCGTTGAAGCAGCCGGCCAGGCCAGGTTGGAGTACGTGATGGATACGTCATGGATATCAGTGGCCGAACGGTCAGTGAGCAGCTTCGGACGGGGAGATCTCCTCTAGCCGGCCCTCTTGCAATGAAAACACGCGGTCGGCTAGGCCGATGATATCCCGGTCGTGTGTGGCAATGAGCATGGTCCGATCCTTGTCGTGAACGATCCGCTCCAGGATGTCCATGACCAGGCCTGCGGTCCTGAAGTCCAAATTTCCGGTTGGCTCATCAGCCAGAATAAGCAGGGGATCGTGGGCCAGTGCCCGGGCAATGGCAACCCGCTGTTGTTCGCCTCCGGAAAGGAGATCCGGGAAGCTTCCAGCCCGTTCGGCCAAGCCCACCTCCTCAAGAATACTTAATGCCCGTTGACGCTTCTCCGTCTCAAGCTTGTCTCCCAGTTCCAAAGGCAGCAGGACGTTTTCCTCCACGTTGAGCGTTGGAATCAGATTGAAGGACTGAAAAATGATGCCGATGGCATGGCGCCTGAATAATGTCCTCTCGGTCTCCGTCAGATCTGTCAGCTCCGTGCTCTGAAAACGGATGCTGCCCGAGGTTGGCGAGTCCATACCACTAATCAGGTTCAGGAGCGTACTCTTGCCAGATCCACTGCGCCCGAGCAAGACGACCAGTTCTCCCTTCTTGATCTCGAAGGAGAGACCTCTCAAGACGGTTCGCTCCTCGGATCCTTCCAGGTA
>JAAZVD010000215.1 GCA_018623785.1 Bacteroidota bacterium
CAGCAGGCCGTGGCTCCCGAGGGCCAAGCCGTTGTCGGCGGCGTAGACCACGATCGTGTTGTCCGCCAGCCCCAATTCGTCCAGGCTGTCGAGCAGGTCTCCGATGCGCCGATCCATGTGCGAGATCAGGCCGTAGTACTCTTTTATCTGGGCCTTAATATGATTTTCTGGACGTGGCCACGCGGCCAGCTGCTCATCCCGTCCCGTCATCCAACCATTGTGGAAGGGGTGAACAGGCATGAAGTTGGGTGGCAGCGGCACCTCCACGCCGGCATAGAGCGCCCGATCCTCAGGCAGCGGATCCCGTGGATCGTGTGGCGTTTGAAACGATACGTAAGCCAGAAAGGGCGCCGTGGTGTCCGATGCAACATGCTCCTCGAGGAAGTCGATGGCGGTATCCACATACAGATCCGTCGACCAAGCCACAGAATCTACCTCCGAAAACGTGCCGTCCGTAAGCATCTGCCGCACCGGCACGGCATTGTGGGAGCTCATGCCACCGAACATGACGTTGCGGCCTTTTGTAAAGCTCTTGGCAAACGATTCTCTGCTCTGATGCCATTTGCCCGTTCCGTAGGTCACATACCCGTTCTCTTGCAGCTGTTGGGGAAACGTCATGACCGAATCGAGCTGCGTGCCCACGCGGTACAGACTGCGCCCGCTCATGAGCATGGCCCTGCTGGGCTGGCAGACGGCGCCATGTACAGAACCCATGACGTGGGCATTGCGGAAGTTGAAACCCGTAGCGGCCAGTTGATCCAGGACAGGAGTTTGGATGATGTCATTGCCGTAGGCCCCGATGGCATCGGGTCGCTGGTCGTCAGCAAACAGGAACAGGATATTGGGGCGATCGGGCGTGGTTTCCGGCTGGCAACCGGCAACGCTCAGCAGGACCAGGACGGGGATCAGGAGGCGGATCATGGCGAGGCGGGGCATGGCAGGGCGGATCATGGCAAGGCGGATCATGGCGAGGTGCGTCGTCTGGATGATCATTGATGGTAAGGGCCGCGCGCTGCTCGGCGCAACGGAAGATGTTTTTTGCCGTAGAAACGACCTCTCCCTCGTCCCACACCCCACCGACATGCACTCACTTCACGTTCAAGGCGTCACCAAACAATATGACAAGGTGCTCGCTGTGAACAATGTCTCCTTCGAGGCGCAGCCCGGACGCATCCTCGGACTACTCGGCCCCAACGGTGCCGGCAAGACGACGACCATCCGGATGATCACCTATATCACCATTCCCGACTCCGGGCAAATCCTGTTCGGCAATGAGCGGGTCGGCCCGAAGAGTCAGGAAATCATGGGTTACCTGCCCGAGGAGCGCGGCCTCTACAAGAAAATGAAGGTGGGCGAGCAGCTCATGTACTTTGCCGAGTTGAAAGGCATGCCCAAGGCGGACGCCCGCGAAGCCATCAAATACTGGCTGGGTCGCATGGGCGCGCTCGACTGGGTCTCGAAAGAGACCAATGAGTTGTCCAAAGGAATGCAGCAGAAGATCCAGTTCATTGCCACGATCCTGCACGATCCCAAGCTGCTGATTCTGGATGAGCCTTTCGGCGGCCTGGACCCGATCAATTCAGACCTTCTGCAGGACGTCATCCTGGAGCTCAAAGACTCTGGGCGGACCATTGTCTTTGCATCGCACCGCATGGAGCAGGTCGAGCAGCTCTGCGACGATATCTGTCTCGTGTCCCACGGCGAAATCGTCGTCAATGGCGCACTCTCCGACGTCAAGAAGCGCTACGGCAAGAATACGGTCATGATCGATTTCGAGGGCTCGGATGCTTTCCTGGATCCGCTTGAAGCTTCGGGTGCCGTGCGTATCAACGCCCGCTCGCTACGCCACGCCGAGATCCGCCTATTAAACGGCACCCCGTCCAAGCAGGTGCTGAGGGCGGCGCTCGAGCACGTGTCCGACATTACCCGATTTGAGCTGGTCGAACCTCCCATGCGGGAGATCTTCGTGACCGCCGTTACCGAACAGCAGGGCAAGCAGGCCCTCGAAGCAGCTCAGCCCGCCGGCGGCGGCCTGACCGCACCCAAAACCACGGGAGGTGCCGCATGAACAAGACATTCATCGTAGCCAAGAACGAGTTCATAAAGCGTGTCAAGACGCGCTGGTTCGTTTTCACGACGCTCCTGGGCCCTATCGTGTTGGTGGCCTTCTTTGCGGTTGTCGGCATCGTTTCGGTTTCCGCCATCGAAGGCGGGGAATCAACCATCGTCGTTCTGGACAAGACTGATCGGATCGGATCGCAACTCAATGATCCTGATGGCGACATCACCTTCGTGGCTTCGAATGCCGACGAGGCCACGCTTCGTCAACAGGTTCTCAATGGGGAGTACAGTGGGTACCTGGTCCTCCCGGCTGGCTTGGTAGACGGCCAAGGAGCTGCGCGCTACTACTCCACCGAAGGCGGCGGCGTCAGTTCGTTTAACTTGGATCTGCGCAATGTCATACGCGGAGCGGTCAGGACGCTACGATTGCAGGACCAGAACGTCTCGACAGAGGTCTTCGAGATCATCAATGCGAGTGTGCCCCTGGAAACGGTTAAACTCTCCGATGAAGGCGAAGAACAGGGTAGCTCTGCTGCCTACGCCGTCGTCGGGGGCATCATGGGCTTCCTGATCTACATTTCGATGATCGTCTACGGCTCGGTGGTCATGCAGGGCGTCATCCAGGAAAAGACTAACCGCGTCGTCGAGATCATTGTATCCTCCGTGCGGCCCTTCCAGCTCCTCATGGGCAAAGTCCTTGGCATCGGTGCCATGGGTCTCGTGCAGATGACCTTCTGGGCCGGCCTGATTGCCGCCGGAACCATGGGATCGGGCGCCATCATCAGTCTGTTCGTGGACCCGGCTAACATGGACCTTCCCGATACGGCCACGCAAGCCGAAATCCTGGATGCTGTCGGCTTTCAGGTGCCAGACCTCGGGCCGGAGGTGTTCGTGTTTTTCGTGATCTATTTCCTGCTGGGCTATCTACTTTTTTCCACCCTGTTTGCCGGTATCGGCTCGGCCGTGGAGCAGCAGCAGGATGCACAGAGCCTGATGCTGCCGGTCATGATGCCCATCATCGTGTCCATCATCTTCCTGCAGGCTGTCATTGAGGCGCCGAATTCCGGGTTGTCCGTAGCGCTCTCGCTCATACCCTTCACATCCCCCATTCCCATGGTGGTGCGCGTGGCCATGATCGACGTACCCCTGTGGCAGCTGGTGCTCTCGCTTTCCTTGCTTGCCGGGACGTTCGTTGGCGCCGTTTGGGTATCGTCGCGTATCTACCGCGTAGGCATCCTTAGCTATGGTAAGAAGCCCTCGATCCGGGAAATCATGCGATGGATGCGCTACGCATAGAAGGTGCTCCGGTGCTATACTCGGGTACATCATCCGCCTCAAGTATGTCATGACCCATCGTTGTTCTCTCTACCTGCTGCTGCTGCTGATGTTGGCCGCGCCACTCGCTCTGGCCCAATCGGGTAATCCGCTCTCGATGACGTACCTCGGCGCGGCCGGGTGGATCATGAACGACGGCCAAACGGTCGTGCTGATCGACCCCTACATTACTCGTGCCAAGTACGGCGGGGGCGGCCATCCCGATGACGAGCGGCCAGACTATGGTCGCGGTGATATCGTACCCCCTGATAGCGAGCTGATTGACAGTCTTCTGGATGGCATCGGTGCACCGGTAGATTTCATCCTGATTCACCACAGCCACTTTGACCACCTGGGTGACGTACCCTACATCGCCCGGAAAACAGGTGCCAAGGTCATCGGAACCGAAACCACCAAGATGATCCTTCGGGC
>JAAZVD010000216.1 GCA_018623785.1 Bacteroidota bacterium
GATGTAGATGGACCGCGCCTTGAAGGCAAGCGGATTGGCCGAGGGTACGATGATCAATTGGCCCCTCAGGCGGGCAGGATCGATGGATCGACCCAGGCGGATGGCTGCCTCGACACACGGATACTCCCCACCGTGGATGCCGGCCGTGACCACCAGGCGTGGGCCGGGAGACGTCCCATTGATCAAAAAAACGGGCATCTCCACGCGATGTCGCTTGATCTCCACCGTCACGAAGCCGCGCGTACTGTGTCCGGGATCGACAGAAAGATGGGCGAGGGAAAGGGTCTTGGACATGGTAGTAGTAGCGCAATGGTGGACGATCCACCGAGAATACGGAGGAAGAATCAGCCAACGCAATGGTGGGGAAAGACCAATCTGCGCCGGGCCCAAAAACAGGCGGGGCGGGTGACTGTCGTCGCCCGCCCCGCTCAACAAAGCCCCTATAACAGCCTTAAATGGCCTGAATCGTCCTCAAATGTAACAATAAAAGTTACATTTGAAGCGGTTAGAGGTCATCAGACTACATTTCCTGATCCTTCTTGCGAACCATGAAGAGACCGTTGCCCATATCGGTCACGGCAATCGCGCCGCTCTTGAAGTAGGGGTAGTTGCTCCAGGAGCCACCGCCACCCTGTGCTGTGACCAGGAAGCCGACTTCAACCGGGTTGGCCCGGTCCGTGATGTCGATGATGCGCAGACCTGAACCATAGTTGGACTGATACATCAAGTTGTCCTTGATGTAGAGGTTGTGGTCCGTCGTCGTCGTTTCCTGGATGAACTCCGTGACGAGCACCGGCTCGTCCAGATCCCGCACGTCCCATACCAGGGTGCGCGTACCATCGACCAAGCCCTGTGGCTCGTCGCCCTCGTCGTTCATGTAGAAGTACTCATGATCTTCTGAGAGCCAGCCTTGGTGGGCATATGCCACGTTCGGATACACGACCATCGAGATGGCCACTGGATTGTCCTTGTCCGTAACATCGGCAATCGAGAGCGCCGTTTCGTTTGAGCCCATGCAGATCTCTTTACCAGCATGCTCGGTGTCCGGACCGGCGTAGGTCACGCACTGCGCGTCGTGGGAATAGCCCGTGCCCCTACGACCTGTGGAAGGATCGGCAAAGCACCCGACAAATTCAGGCTTCTTCGGGTCCTTGTTCAGGTCCAGCATGTGCAGACCACCACCGCAGGTCACACCACCGGAGCTGCCCCCCACGGAGTATGCAATACCCGTCTCTTCGTTGATGACGATGTTATGGGCCGACGCAATATCGGTGTAGAGGAAGTCCGGCTCCATGACAGGCGGGTTGCTGCCGTCCAGATTGCGCAGACGCGCCAGATCGAAGACCTGCAGGCCGTGCTGCCCGGATCCGTCGGCTACGATGTAGGCGTGATTGTTGAACACCTTCATGTCGCGCCATGCAGCGGCACGGGCGCCTTCTGTCATCGGCAGCGTGCCCAGAAGAATGGGCATGGCCGGATTCGTGACATCCACGAATGACGTTCCGTCGCTGCGACCGACGATGGCGTATTCCTTCTCGGTGTCAGGGTCTGTCCATCCCCAGATGTCATTGACCATCGTGCCTCGGTTGGCACCGAGGTCCTTCAGGTTCATGTAGGACGTAATTTCTACGTTGCCACACTCGAACCCGGCAGCCGTGCCATCTTCGCATTGGACCGCCTCACCAGAAAACGAAGCAATGCCCTTCATATCGTTGACGATCATGCCGGCTTCCGTCCAGCCTTGATCGCTCATTTCATAGACCACGGCTGCGCCGGCGCGGCCGTCCTGACCCGTTGCGCCGATAACGGCAACCGTTTCCGTTCCAGCCACTGTTGAGCCGAACGCGGCGCGACCGGACGTGCTTTCGGCATCACCCCGAATGACGTAGCTATACCCGCCTTCGCCGTCGCCCACATAATAAAAAACGGTCCCGGCACCACCGTTGGCACCCGGTGCACCTACGTGGATGCCTGTTGCATCAATCGACACGAAGGACCCGAACTGAGAGCCGGAGGCGGCCACATAGGGCGCCAATTTCGTATCTGGTTGGTAGGAGCTGGATTCCTCGTCCCACTGGTAGAGGGACACACTGCCGACAGAACCATTTTCGTACGGAGCCCCTACAGCCAGACGGCTACCGACCAACGCCAGGGAAGCACCAAAGCCGCCCCCCTCACTCACGTTCTGGGGGCTGATCTGTGTCACTTCACTCCAGCCCTCATCCGAGCGGCTGTACATGCGGACCTGACCCACTTCGGTAAACTCCTGCCCCCGACGTCCCCATGCACTCACGCGGGACGGGGCACCGACGGCCAGAAACTGACCTTCAGCTGCCAGGGCAGTACCGAAGTAGGCGCCCTCGGCCAAGCCCTCGGGCGCCAACTTGGCATCCTGCACCCAGCCTTCGTCCGTCATACGAAAAACATACACAGCACCGGTACTCTCGCCCTGACCCGTTGCAGCCACGGCCACGAAGCCATCGCCGGCAACGACCTGGGAACCGAATCCGTCGCCTTCAGCCAGATCGTCGGCCGAAAGGCGGGTGCCTGCGTCCCAGCTGCCGTCATCCTGACGGGCGTAGACCCAGGCTTCGTTACTGGCAGCAGCGCCTACAGCCAGGTGCCAGCCATTGGAGGACAGAGCATTGCCGAAACCATCGCCGGCCTCGCCGCCATCAGGAGACATGATCTGACCGGTCTCGGCCCATGAGCCATCGTCTGATTTGTTGAATACGTAGACGATACCCGGATAGGACCGGTTGCTCGTCTCACCTACCAGAACATCCGATCCGGACACGGCAAGTGCGCCGCCGAAGCCCTGTGCAGCGCTCGCAGGAACAAGAAAGGCCAGCCACAGCGCTCCGAACAGCAGCGTAGCAAACGTATGGGACACGATTCTTCTCATGATGATATGATGTAGTCTATAGGGTTGGGTTGGGTTGAACCAGCACAAAAAGTAGGGGCATGGCAGCCTGATGATCAAGCAAGGATACGGTATCCTCCCCGCATCGTTTCTTCCCGGTAAAGATGGCCAAGCTGCGTCGTGACGGGTCCGGGCTGTCCGCCTCCGATACTGCGGCCATCCAGCCTCGTGACAGCTGCCAATTCGCCCATCGTGCCCGAGCAGAACATCTCGTCTGCCCGGTAGGCATCCGTCGTGGAAATACGTCCTACATGGGCCGGAATACCGTTGCGTTCACACAGCTCGAGCACCGTGTCGCGCGTAATGCCTTCGGGGCACGCATCGGCCGCTGACGTGAATACGCAGCCATTCTTTACCAGGAATACGTGGGTCCCATGCGCTTCCGCGATGAATCCTTCCCGGTCCAGCATCAATGCCTGGTCGGCGCCCGCCGCGTTGGCTTCGATCTTGGCCATGATCGATTGGATCAGATTATTATGATGGATCTTCGGATCGAGGCAATCGGGTGGAAAGCGACGAACGGATGACGTGATGAATGTCAGACCGTCGGTCCGGTATACCGGTGCCTTATACTCTGGAAGTATGATCAGCGTGGAGCCAGACTGATTCAGCCGGGGATCCATACCGGACGTGATCTTGACGCCGCGGGTCAAGGTCAGCCGAATGTGGACGCCATCGCGCATATCATTGGCAACGAGGGTCTGCCGTAGCGCATCTATGACGTGTTCCATCGGAGGGGTGTCGGCAAATGCCAAGGCCTTGGCTGACCCCTCGAGTCGTTCCAAGTGCTCGATCAGCTTGAATATCCTGCCATCGTAGAGGCGAAGGCCTTCCCAAACGGCATCCCCCCCCTGCACGACAGAGTCGAAGGGACTTACCC
>JAAZVD010000217.1 GCA_018623785.1 Bacteroidota bacterium
GGGCCTTGCCTTCCTCCTGGCGGGCATCCCGGGATGGGCCTTCTGGACCACGGTCATGATTGTCCTCTCCCTGATTCCTGCCGTTGGGTCGGCCCTCGTGTGGATTCCGGCAGCTATCTACCTCTTCTCAACGGGACCGATGGCACCGGCCGTTATCTTTACGGCCTGGTGTGCAGTGGTAGTAGGCACGGTGGACAACTTCCTTCGGCCGAGACTGGTCGGACAGGGAGCCAAAATGCCGGACATAATGGTCCTTATTTCGACATTGGGCGGCATTTTCCTCTTCGGCGCCGTCGGCTTCATCATCGGACCCATCGTGGCCGCGCTCTTCCTCGGGATTCTCGGTATCTACGGCGAGATGTTCGCTGAGAGCCTTGGAGAGAAGCCCCATTCAATGAAGGAGGAAGAGTTGGAGCTGGCCTTTCGCAAGAAAGAAACGAAACGCTCGGCGGACCAACCGTCTGACTCCGCGAGTGTCGCACCGTGACGGAATGGAGAGGCAAGTGATGGTCAGGCGGGGGTGATGTCCGTCCGGCTGAAATCGCACCCGATAAAAAGAAGTGGCTGCCCAAGAGATTGGGCCAATGCGTAGCTGAAGCAGTCCCCGAAGTTCAGGGCTGCAGCGTGGCGGCCTTTCCCGAACTGTTTCCAGGCGGCGCGCGCCAATTCTGTCTGTTCTGCGGTAACGGAGACGATGTCTACGCCCGCTGCATGCAGGAGCACATCCAACTCCCGGTCGGCTGCCTCTCCGAAACGCGCCGTCAGGACGATGGAAGATTCCAGCACCGTGGCCGCCGAGACATGGCGCTCGGGATATTTTTCCAGAGCGTCGAGAATGCGCTCCGAATCCGCTTCCGACTGTAGCAGTGCGATCAGGGCTGACGAGTCGATGACCATACTCAGCGCGGCACCCCATCCGAATCGTAGCCCAGGATTTCTTCATCCGTGCGATGGTCCAGACGCGGTAGTCCGGCCATGCGCGCCTGTATGCGCTGGACTTCTTGCCTCAGGTCGGGGACCTCACGTCGCCCGCTGAGCCGCTCCCATCGATCGCGCAGCGCCGTCAGGATGACCTGCGTGAGACTCTCGCCCGTCTGCTCGGCCATGGTGCGCGTCAAACGCTCCACCTCGTTGTTCTTGATGCTGAGTGCCATGAGGACCGATTCCGCAGTATATAAATGATGCAGAATTATATACTCTTGATCAGATTCGGATCCTTGCTCTAGGCTAAAGACACCTTTCTGGCTGAATCGTGACCCGTTACGCGGCGCGCTCCTGCACAAATAGTGTCACACACTAAAAACAAATGTCATGATTGTGTAAGATGCCCCAGACCGTTTTTTCGACCAACCATCGATGCTGCCGTGAATCGACGCTATTCCGCGCTCCTGATGTGTGCGTTCATCACCTTCCCGGCCTTCAGCCAGGCCTCTCTCGAGACCCTTTTTGACGACATTGAACCGGCCGTCATCGAGTGGCGACGAGACTTCCATTCCAACCCGGAGCTCTCCAACCGGGAATTCCGCACGGCTGCCATCGTAGCCGACCATCTGGCTTCCTTGGGCATGACCGTTGAAACGGAAGTGGCCCACACGGGCGTCATCGGGACACTCGAAGGCGCCTTCCCGGGGCCGGTCGTCGCCCTGCGCGCCGACATGGATGCTCTGCCTGTCAAAGAGCGCGTCGATCTGCCCTTCAAGTCGGAAGTAGTCAGCGTCTACCGCGGCGAAGAGGTCCCGGTCATGCACGCCTGTGGGCACGATACGCACGTGGCCATGCTGATGGGCGCCGCCGAGATCCTGGCCGGCATGCGCGATGAATTGCACGGCACGGTCAAATTCATCTTCCAGCCGGCCGAGGAAGGCCCGCCGCCAGGAGAGGAAGGCGGCGCCGAACTCATGGTCAAGGAAGGGGTGATGGACGGTATTGACGCCGTGTTCGGCCTGCACATCAACGCGGGCACCTATGTGGGCCAGATCAACTACCGCCCCAAAGGCATGATGGCAGCGGTGGACGACTTCCGTATCACGCTGCACGGCAAACAGGCCCACGGCTCAGCCCCGTGGCTAGGCATCGACCCGGTGGTGACAGCGGCACAGGTGGTCAACAACCTGCAAACGATCGTCAGCCGGAATATGGAGTTGACGAAGGCCGCAGCGGTCGTTACGGTCGGCAGCATCCATGGAGGTGTGCGCTCGAATATCATCCCGGAAGAGCTCGAAATGCTGGGTACGATCCGCACCTTCGACGTGGAAATGCGCGAAACCCTTCACAAGCGTTTCCGCGAGATCGTGAACCACACGGCCGCCTCCAACGGTGCGACCGCTACCATCGAACTGCCCTATTCGGCTCACTATCCGGTTACGTACAACGATCCGGATCTGACGGCCACGATGCTGCCCACACTGGAGCGCATTGCCGGCAAGGAGAACATCAACCTGATCGATGCCGTGACGGGCGCCGAGGACTTTTCCTTCTTCGCCCGCGAGGTACCTGGACTGTATGTCTTCGTGGGTGGCAAACCCCTCGATGTACCCAAGGAAGAAAGTGTCTCCCACCATACCCCGGACTTCTTTGTCGACGAGTCGGGCATGAAGCTGGGCGTCAAGACGTATGTCAACCTGACGCTCGACTACATGGAGCATGCCACGCGGCAGTAGGGACACCCCGAACGCCTTACGTATCACAGTTGCATAACGAGGAGACAATCCGCACTTTGGACCGCTTCTGATCCCATCCGGCGAATAATGACCATGGTTCGATTCATCCTCCCTGTCCTCCTGTTCCTGAGCGCATGTGCTCCGAAGGCACCGTATGATATTGTCGAGACAACCATCGCCGAGGTTCACGAGGCCTACCGCACAGGCGCCCTGACGGTTGAATCCCTGACGCAGGCCTACCTCGAGCGTATCGCCGCGTATGACGATACGCTCAATGCATTCATCGTTCTGAATCCGGGCGCGCTGGAGCGCGCCCGGGAACTGGATGCTGAGTTCGCTCAGACCGGGACACTGCGCCCGCTGCACGGCATTCCGGTTGTGGTCAAGGACAACTACGATACCTTTGACATGCCCACCACGGCAGGATCCGCGGCCCTCGAAGGCATGATTCCGCCGGACGATGCGTGGCAGGTGGCCCGTCTTAGAGAGGCCGGTGCCATCGTGCTCGGAAAAACCAATATGGCCGAGTGGGCGTTTTCGCCGTTCGTGACGGAGAGCTCCATCGACGGTACGACCCGCAACCCATACGATCTCAGCCGCGTCCCGGCCGGGTCGAGTGGGGGCACGGCTGCCGCCGTAGCCGCCAATCTGGGACTGATAGGCCTTGGAACCGATACGGGCAATTCCATTCGCGGTCCATCGGGGCACAACGCGTTGGTGGGCATTCGCTCCACGATGGGACTCACGAGCCGGGATGGCATTGTCCCCCTGTACCTGCGCAATGACATCGGCGGTCCCATGACCCGAACCGTCGAGGATGCAGCGCGGGTGCTCGACGTCATTGCCGGATACGATCCTGCCGACCCCATCACGCAGCGCTCCGAAGGCCAGATGCCGGAGAGCGGGTATCTGTCGTCCCTCAACCCGAACGGATTGGAAGGCGCGCGCATTGGCGTTTTTGCGCCCTATATGCGGCCCGACTCCACCCACCCCGACATTTTCGCGCGGATGGCGGAAGCGATGAATGACCTACAGGAAGCCGGCGCCACCGTTGTCAACCCGTTCACGATTGCGGACCTCTCCCTGGACCCTTCCATCTGGTGCGAAGTGTTCAAGCATGACGTGGAGGCGTACTTCGCAAC
>JAAZVD010000218.1 GCA_018623785.1 Bacteroidota bacterium
AATGAGATCCTTCATGGATCCCATCTTTTTGAGCCTATTGAGCTGATCCAGAAAATCCTCCAGGTCGAAACTTTCGGACCGGATCTTCTTCTGCAGCTTCTCGGCTTGCTTCTCGTCAAACTGCTCCTGTGCTTTCTCCACCAGAGAGACAACGTCTCCCATACCAAGAATTCGTTGCGCCATCCGATCCGGGTAGAACGGTGTGAGCGCATCCAGTTTCTCGCCCGTGGAGGCGAACTTGATCGGCTTTTCGACCACCCTGCGAATGGAGAGCGCGGCGCCGCCCCGCGAATCCCCGTCCAGCTTGGTGAGTACGACGCCGTCAAAATTCAGTCGCTGATTGAACTCAACGGCTGTATTGACGGCATCCTGGCCGGTCATGGCGTCCACAACGAACAGGATTTCGTCCGGGTTGACAGCCGACTTGATGTCGGAGACCTCGGTCATCATCCGCTCGTCCACGTGCAGGCGACCAGCCGTATCGATGATCAGGATGTCCCGGGCCTCTTTGCGAGCAGCCTGAACGGCCTCCTTCGCAATCCGGACCGGGTCCTGAACGATACTTCCATCGTTTTCCCGCAGCGCGTAGACAGGTACATCAACAGACTGGGCCACCATCTCCAACTGATCGACTGCCGCCGGACGGTAAACGTCGGCAGCGGCCAGCATGGGTGATCGGCCTTTGCTCTTGAAGTAATTGGCAAGTTTGCCTGAGAACGTAGTCTTACCAGATCCTTGCAGACCTGCAATCAGAATAACCGTCGGAGGCTGGGCCGAGAAGGAAATCTCCTCGTGGGTATCGCCCAGGAAATGGACCAGCTCGTCATAGACGATCTTGACCATCTGCTGCCCCGGGGAGACGGACGAGAGGACGTCCGTCCCAAGGGCTTTCTCCTTGATCCGTTCGGTAAAGTCGCGAGCAACCTGATAGTTGACGTCTGCATCAAGCAAAGCCCGCCGAATCTCGCGCATGCTTTCCGCGATATTCAGCTCGGTGATCTTCCCCTGGCCACTAAGTGACTTCAGGGCACCTTCAAGCTTGTCTGACAGACTGTCGAACATGATTACTAACGAATTCCTGACTCTTTGCAGATCCGGGTGGTGGTCCGGGTAGACCCTATGCTGCACTATGTAGCCGCAGCACCTGCACAATTTTGTACAGACCCATAAAATTACCGCTTACCTACGGTGCAATCAACGATTGGGGGGCTTTGCGACAGTTACAAGCCTGTCAACAGGGCCGGATCGCAATGAATCCTCTGTATCTTCACCCTGCGTGTACCTTCGGGATTCGTCCAAGACCCGAACAAATCTCCCTGACAGGGTTCTGACCACCTGACAAAGCCGTCCTAGGGCACATATGTTTCGATCTTCTTTCGGCTCTTCAACCATTTTGAAATGATTGCTTGCCCAGACAAGGCATTACTGCGTCGTATGATGCGACAGGCCAGGGCCTCGCGTCCCTCAGAAGAGCATGCCCGATGTTCACAGGCCATTTGTAGGCACTTGTCTGAGGTGCCTGCGGTTGCCCATGCACACCGCGTGTTCGCCTACTGGCCCATGGTAGACCGTGGCGAAGTTGACATTCGCCCTTGGTTACGTCAGGCCCAGGATCGAGGATGTGAGATCTGGCTACCTGTTGTTGAAGGTGACCGGATTCGGCACCGTCGATTCGTGAGCGAAGATGAGTTGAAGGCAGGTTCGTTCGGACAGCTGGAGCCTACGGGAATACCTGGAGAACCGGAGCAGTATCCGGAGATCGTGATCGTCCCGGGCCTCGCAGCGGATCTACGCGGCAACCGGCTTGGATACGGCGGCGGTTTCTATGATCGGTTTTTGGCCACGCTGCCACTCGGAGACGAAGGCTCCCTGGTGGTTATGCCCATTTTTGCTCAGCATGTCATTGAGCAGGTTCCGAAACAGCCTGATGATATACCAGTCCACAAGCTTGTGACTGAGGATGGGACATACGATTGTATGAAATGATGCCTCATGCTGTAACCTCTTATCTTCGGGACCGTACCACGCTGCCATCAGGCAACGCACCAGAGCACCATGGCCTCTCAGAGTAAATCTACATCCCGCACCCAAGCATCGGCTGTCCATTACAACGATGACGTCCTCGAACTTGAGTCGCTCTCTGATGAAGAATTGGAGGCTCTGCTCTTCGAGGAAGAGCCTGAGGCTCCGAAAGGACCATTGAACCTTCCAACGCTGGCGGGTCTTTCCCTCATCGTGGTGGGAATCGCCTATTTCTTCCAGCAATTGGGACTCTGGACAGCGGGTGTGGATCTAACCGTACTGGCAAAGATGTTGCCTTGGTTGGCCGGTGTGCTCATCATCCTGCTTGGGTTCGGCATCCTTTCTTGGCGGCCGGGACGCAATCGCAAGCGCACCAGAGCAGAGAAGAAATTAGCCTCATCCCGGCTCAGCGCTCAAAAAGCGCGTGAAAGCGGCATGGCAAGAAATGGCAGAAAAGCAGGTCGTAAACTCCGAAAATCGCAGGATAAGAAGTTAGCCGGGGTCGCAGCGGGGCTAGCCGAATACTTCGGTATCGATCCTACCCTGATTCGCATCGGCTTTGTCATAGGCACCATCGCCTCCGGTGGTGGCCCGTTCTTGCTTGCCTACCTGATTCTCGCATTCGTCATGCCGACGCAGGACAAACAATCGCTGACACCCGGCGCTTCCGAGCGCATTACCATCATCAGAGACAGTTAGACCCCCACTACCAATGAGCACACGTAAGCTTAGAAGAACTCCCCACGACAAAATGGTGGCAGGTGTATGTGGCGGCATTGCCGAGTATTTCGGCATCGACTCCACACTCGTTCGTGTAGCCTATGTCGTTCTGGGAGTCATGACTACCGGGTTTCCGGCACTACTGGTGTACGTCATGCTGGCATTCATCATGCCTGAGTACTAGAAGCCGGCAACAGGGACAGTCTCGTCAGCGTGCTGGCACCCTCTCCCATATACCGGCGGCAGCGTACGAAAGGCCTTCGCCATCATGCTTGAGTGCCCGCAGTGACAATGGTCAGTTGAGAAGGATGAAGCCATTGTCGGATGACCCGGTTCACATCCTCTGTCTGCACAGCGGCGATCATGGCCGGATGGTCATCAATGCGTGACGGCTCCCAACCCCGATTCATGATGAGTAACAGCCTCCCGGCTACCCCGGCTGTGGTGGAAAGGTCTACTTCGTAGGCGCCAATCATCGTCGCTTTCCTCTCGTCGAGTTCATCCTCGCTTACCCCGTCCTCAACGAATCGTTCGAGGACGTGACGGGTTGCCTGCACGCCCTCGTGCAATTTATCCGCACTGAGGGTAACTGACGTCATCCATGCTCCCGACCAGGATTCACTCATGCCGGACAGATAGGATCTGATACCGTAGGTCAGACCCTTTTCGTCACGTATCTCACTCATCAGCCGGGATGAGAAATTTCCACCCAACACAAAGGTCCCCATCCACAAGGGGAGATAATCGTCAGACAATGTGTCAACACCCACCGGATGCGCCATCAGGACATTCAAATTGGGCCTGTCGGGGATCTCAAGATGACGATGACCCGGATCTGATGAGCGAATGCGCGGAGTGGACGCGTGAACAAAGCCGAGACCCGGGCCGTCTGGTTTCAAATTCAGTCTCTCCGCAATAATCTGGCCTTCTTCCCCGGAAACATCCCCGACTACCGCAGCACGCAGCCCATCCCACATGGACTCTCTCTGATGAAGATCTCTGAGCAATCCCACGTCTGCCGTTTCG
>JAAZVD010000219.1 GCA_018623785.1 Bacteroidota bacterium
CCAGCTCCAAAACACGCTGCAGAACGGCAATAATGGCTTCCGGAGAACGCGACACTGTGGCTGAGATACAAACGACCCGTGCGCTGACCTTTCGCTGAAACAGGACGAAATCCTCTTCTGGAACGTTGCGTCCCAAGTATGCCACATTCCATCCCGCTTCCGAGAGAAGGGTTCGAACCATCATAGCTCCCGTAACATGATCCTCCTCACGCATGGCTCCAAGAACGGCAAACGGGGCATTGTCCTCGACGCTGCTTTCTATGGAGGATTGCAATCCGTACAGCACGTCCAGTATGGACTCTGAGATGCGATGCTCCTCCCCGATCTGGAAGGCACCGGAGGCCCACGAATTTCCTACCCCTCGCATGACTTCGCCGATAAGACGATCATACAGCGTGGACAACGTGACGCCAAGCGCACGAGCCAAACGAACCAGGGCGGTGATTCGAAAACTCTGCGCATCGAGCAACCAACCCGTAACCAGCTCCTTCAGCTCGGCAGTTACCCGGCCCCTTCTGAGCTCTAGCAAACCGGGCACGGCAATGGCGCGCTCCTCACCCAGGACAAGGAAGTCCAAGGATTGCTCCATCCGGGTAGCGAAGTCCGCCAATGCATCCAGGCGGATGCGACGGTGTCCGCCCGTGGTTGTCTCGCAGTGCAGCTCACCGGCATTGCACCACCGCTTGATGGAGGACTCATGGGTTTCCATAAGCACCGCCGCTTGTCGAGAAGATAAACGCATGGAGATAGGATGAATGGCGCCATTGTGATGCCGTGCGCCCCCCATGCGTTACACTCTATCTTCAAATTTTATGAGGCCGGAGACGCTTCACGTCTATCATCGATAAGAACGACCCCGCTCCATGCTGGCAGAATCCAATCCTCTCCGTCCAGTCGCGGGTCTTCCATCGTATCCTCTGCAGTGGAATACAGAATCTTCATCCCATCTAGGAGTGACCGGGGTACGTGGGGTTCGTCAGGACTTCGGTTGAAAAGAATGGTAAGGCTATCCTGACCGAAAGCTTTCGTGTAACCGAGCACCATATCGTGCCAATCGTGCTCAATCCATTGAAGCCTGCCCTTGGATAATGCATCATGCTCTCTATGAAGGCTGATGACCTCCTGAAAAAACCGGTGCCATTGCGAATCGAAACCGATCTCCGTTGTCGTTACGGACCCAAAAGGCCCCTTCTCTTGAGGATCAAAAACCATATCCGGCCAAAGCATGGGTTGCCGATTATCGGGATCATCCGCTCCTCGCATGCCCGCTTCGGTGCCGTAATAGATGATGGGGGTGCCAACAAAGGTCATTTGAAACAGCACGGCCATCCTCAAGAGTGCTTGGTCAACCGCGTTTAGGGGACCGATCCTGTATTCCGAGGAGGACCTGGGGCCCAAAAGGCCGCTATCGTAGTCGTTTTCATTTCCGGTTTCCTCATAGTGGGAAACCCGGTTAAGCACCATCGATGCCAAGCGTGGGGTATCATGCGAATCCAATACATTCAGTTGAGCCTCTGGATTATTCGAACCCCACGCATCCAGCCTGCCGCCAAGTTCATGGACAAACCACTGCGCATCTCGCACTCCATCGATGAAATACCCTTTGACAGGCATTGAAAACGCGTGGTAGTTCATGGCTCCGGTAAAACCAGCTTCCGTAACGAAGGAGGTCGCTTCCGTCCATATTTCGGCTACCGTGTAGGCATCGGGGTTAATACGGCGGACGTGAGTATGCCACTCCCGCCAGAATCCACTAGGTACCTCTTGCGCAACATCCAAACGCCACCCATCGATGCCGTCATCCGGATTGCCGTCCCCATCGGGATCCATCCACCGGGACGTGGAGGCCATGATGTACGCTTTGACCTCCTCTTGAAGATTCGTTCCGTCCTCCGTGTCAGCAAACTCCGGCAAGGCTTCGTATCCAAACCAACCGGCATAGCTGAATTCGTCTTCGCTCGTTTGGGGATTGTCAAATACCTCAATGTCATACCAATCGGCATACGATGACGATGCTTGTAGTACCCTAACATCCTCGAAAGCGAAGAATCCACGGCCTGTGTGATTCCAAACACCGTCCAGGATAACCCGCATACCGCGATCGTGAGCCTGTGATACCATCTCCAGAAATAGTAGATCAGCAGCAGTCCATTTCCACGTTGCCGGATCATGGGTTTCCCTGGCCATTATGGCTTTGTCCCCTGCTGGATCGGGACCAAAGTGAGGATCGATGTGATGGAAGGAACTGCCGTCGTATTTGTGCAGGGACCTCGCTGCAAAGACCGGATTGAACCAAATGGCAGTGACGCCGAGGTCCTGCAGATATGGGAGCTGATCGATAACGCCCTGTATATCACCCCCGAAACGTCTGTCAAACATGGAGGCGTACACGTCTTCAGACTTCTCCTGCTCCCACGGATCCTGTGTGTACCAATCTTTGGTCCATTCCGATACCTGCCAGGACAACGGGACATAGTCGAGAAAGTCTAAACTTTCACGAACGGGGTCGTTGGCAGGATCGCCATTGCGAAAACGTTCCGGGAACACTTGGTAAAACAGGGCCTCCTCTACCCACGCGGGGGTGCTGACTGCGTTATTGACGCCTCCTTTCCTGCTCGAGCAGGAAAGGAGTACCGAAGACGCTGAGAGCAGGAGGAAGACAAAGCGAAAGCTGGAAAGCATCACTATCCGATGTAGATACACTTCATTGAAAAAAATAGGGCGGTCGGCGACTCGCGTCGCCGACCGCCCCAATCATCACGCCAGCAATGGATTACTTGAGCAATACCATTTTCCGGCTCAGGGTCGTATTCGGCGTCTCGAGACGGTAGAAATACGTTCCTGAGGACAGATAGCTCGCATCAAAGTTGACGCGGTAGGTGCTCGCTGCCTGTACATCGTTGACCAGTAGAGCTACTTGCCGACCCAGAAGGTCATAAATGGCAAGGCGCACATGCTGAGCCGCGTTCAGGGAGTACTCGAACGTCGTAAGCGGATTGAACGGGTTCGGGTAGTTCTGCTCCAACGAAATCAGCCGAGGGAGCTCCTGTCCGATGTCCTCAACGTCCGTTGAGAAAGCCGGGTTTTCCTCGTAAGGAAGCGCGCCAGCCAAGTTGAAGACAGCCGGCGTTACATCGTAGGTAGCAGGCCACATCCCACCCATCATGTCGATGTATTCCGTACGATTTCGACCAGCGGCATTCGTGTCCTGACCCGTCTCAGCGAGAATATCCCCGCTCTGTCCATATTTGTATTTGAACGTCAGGTTCGAATAGGTGGGCCCCGCGATGGTTACGCTGCCTGTGTAGACATTATCACCATCATCATCCTTCATGACGCCAACAATGCTTGGTCGGTCGGCTGTTGGATCATCCAACAGTGCTGCAAAATCAGGATTGGCCTGCAGCTGCGTGAACGCCCAGATTGGATCTTCGATGGAGATGAAGACCGAGTCCCCACCTGCCGGATCGAAAGGACGCGCACTGTTAGTCAGCGCTGGCGACATATCTACCGAGTAGTTGACCGTAATGCTGGTACCTGCCGCAATGACATTGTCCGAGGTCACATCATTGAAGTACTGGACGCCGAGATCCTGATCGAAGCCGGTACCGCTGTAATCAAAGAAACGGTTGATCCCGGTCAGGTGACCTTCTTCCCAGCCCTGAGGAGGCGTAGTGCCGTATTCAGCCTGGAATGACTCATCGTTGAAGTTCAGGTAGTATTTGTAGGCAACACTTGTCTCTGGACGCAAGCTGAA
>JAAZVD010000220.1 GCA_018623785.1 Bacteroidota bacterium
AGGACATTCATGGCCACGAGTAGAGGTAGGAAGGACAGGAAAAGACGTGACATCGTACCATGCATGATAGGTGGGTAAAACAGGATCTGTACCGGGTCCTTGTACGGTGTGCCCTTGAGGGCGTGCGTATCTGGGAGGTTAGGAGATTACCGCACAGTGTACGCAAGAGAAAACCGGTATGCTACATCAGGCATACCGAAAAGCATGACCCCAATCTGCATGTCTTCGAACAAACCGGCGGGCCGTCTGGCGGAGCATCATGAGACCATGGGAATTCCTGTGGATCGGAACGCGTGGGGTACCCACGCAGGTGCCAATCAAGAGGCTGGCAGTTCCATGATACCACGTGCGAATGAAAGCCCAAACTCACGGGCTGATTCAGAAGCGCTTCAGGCCCCGCCCCTTACATCGGATGCCCGGATTCAAGCGGTATTCCTGTTTGCGCTTGTCCGAACTGGAGGGCCTGCGCTCGATGAGTTCTTCCCCTATTTCACTGATCCCGATGTCATTGATGGACGAGATGGCCCTGTTGATGGTTGTTCGCAACGCATCCTCGGCATAGGCCATGGCCGCAAACGGCGTCTCGATGTGCGTCCGGTTAAGCCATGCTCCTGAGGGCTGTTCCATGAGATACGCCAGTAGAAGGGTAGCGTTGGGCACGAGACTTACACGCATCAGAAGAGATCCCCGCCGTATCAGTAGGAGATCCTCGTCGGCTACGAGGTAGACATAGCGTCGAAACCATACCGTCCATACGAACAGAAAAGAGAGGCCTACGGCGAATACGCCCACCCATACCCAATGCCATGGAATGGAGGCGCGCTCCAATTTCGGTAAGGGCTGCCAGACCAACGAATCAGAAATAGGATAGGAGCGGACGTCTATCGAGGGCCCATTCAGTCGGCCTACATCCAACAATATGTTGGTAGCCGTGCTGTCATCGAATTGGAAACCGGCAATGTACATGCTCGACGGCAAGGGGGTATCCGCAGGTTGTGTCGCCCAAAGCCCTGCTTCCGGTTGCCAAAATATGAGAGACATATCGGTCAGGTCTTCCCGCTCCTGAATCAATCGGACGCAAGCGGGTGTAACAGGCCTCAGGACACCGGCAAAAGTAATTCCCGCATCCCGGAAACGAACCTGTTTCCTTTTTGCATGGGTTGAAATCAGGCACGCTACCTCCAGATTCATACGGGTATTGCGCCAGGCCCGACGATCAAAATCGAAAACCAGGGCCAATGGTTCGGTCTGCTGGTCATAGTACCTCGGCGAGACTTCTTTTGAGGTCAAGCCCTGTACCAGGTAGATGTCCCGACCATTGCCCACATTGAGCAGCGAAGATCCGATTTGCCCCTTGGGGTCATGTGGACCGAGCTCGTAGGCCAATTCCCGCCATTGCTGCAGTTCCGTGTCGAAGTAGATAAAGAAGTCCTTGGCTCGGTAGTAACCATAGCCACCAAAAACTAGCGGTTCTCCCGTATCCGGACGGGTGGTGGAAGCATGGGAATAGCGGGTACGGGACGGATATTGCGGGTAGGCCGCCATGGCTCCGGACAGCTCGTAGGAAAACGTGGAACCGATACCGTTGTCCCACATCCAGAGTGTAGAGTCAGATATGATGGACGCATGGGGACCAGGCTTGGTGTTACTCAGGAAAAATGAGGCGTCCGGCATAGCCGCAAACGGCAGCGCTTCGCCCTGCTTCATGTCCACGCGGTAGAGCGAGTCGCCTCGCGCCAGAAAAACCAGATCGTCCCTCTGCGGGGAGAGATATAAATCGTCGTTGATGCGTAGCTGCCCATGACTGGTGGATGGCAGCAGGAAAACAAGGCACAGGACAGCTGACAGAATGAGGTCCCCTCGGTATGCCGCCTGCTCATTCAGGTGGATATATCTGTGCTCGCTTGTGAACATCTTGACGCGCCGACCAAGGCAACAATGGACAGGGGCCTACTAGGAAGGTCCTTCCAATAAGATGCAGTTGCGGAACACGTGGCGCAACAAGACAGCATGGGCAGGCGATCCAACGCCACTGGGCGGTTGAATCCTGGGTCAAAGAGAGATGCTCTCTAGCGCACCACAATGAGCGGGCGGCTCTGCGTCATGGTACCCGTTTGCAGTGTGAGCATGTAGGTGCCCGACGGAAGCCGTGAGGCGCGCAGTGTAATTTCATGCAGGCCGGCGGCATGCATCTCTCCCGCCACGGGCCTAGCTACAACCCTCCCCAGTGCATCGGTCAGTCGGATATCAACCAGCGCTGGCTCCCTCAGCACATAGGTAATCGTGGTTTGATCGCTGAACGGGTTCGGGAATGGAGGCTGTAGTTCAAACTGCTCGGGAATGGTTTCCGAAGCGGTCGAAACGCCCGAAGCAATGGACACCGTGACAGCGTCCGAATCCGCGGTCATCCCATCCGATACGGTCAACGTAACGTCGTAGTCCCCAAAAGCGGTGTAGGTATGAACTACCTGCTGACCTTGTGCCGTAGCGCCGTCGCCGAAGTCCCATGCAAAGGTCAAGGTATCACCATCCGGATCGCTCGAATCCGACGCATCGAACGTGATGCTTACCGGAGCCTGCCCACTCGTTTGGGACGCCGTGAAAGCAGCGATGGGGGCAGAATTCGTCGGACCGTCCCCTTCCTCCAGAAGCGCGTATTTATGCACAAATACGCCATTTCCCCGGCGATCGTAGGACATGAAAAGGGCATCGTCGTAGATGTGGAGATGTGGGCGGAAATACTCCCGGGCCGTTTCGTGACTCCGCGTAATCAGCGTTTTGAAGTCAGCATCATAAACGGCGAGGTCCACGTGCTCCTCGTCCAGTTTTTCCCCTTCATTCAGGTGCTGAAACGCGACGTACCAAAATCCGGTTGAGGTATCCTGGGCAACCCCTGTTCCAAACCAGGACCCCTCCTCGGCTGGATCGTCAATAATGACCTGTGGCGCCGTCATGAGGGGCTCGAATTCCTCGTCCCACTTGGTCAGAATAAGGTTGGCCCCCTCTTGGGCAGGCATGCCGCCGCTGGCTGCCGTAGCCCCGCCAAACTTGTCCCCTGTAACCAGGTAGAATGCACGCTCGGATGCCTGGTAGTAGAGACCACCCACATTGTTGTGCACCAGGCTTGGATCGGTATTGAAGGGGTCGCGCGTACGGTTCAGTTCGGGGTCAAAGGCGTGCATGCGATGGCCAATACCAACGGCAAAATGTCCCACATACAAGGTGTTTTCACTGGCGCCCAGGATCATGTCATTAGTCGGAAGGCCCGGTTGGCCGGCCGGCTGTTCATCCTGATCATACACCTTGAGGATGTCCCCTACCCTGTTTCCCTCCGTCGTAACCTTCATGAGGTAAAGTTGCCTGTCGCCAGCCAGTGAGAACGTCACGTAGTAATGGCCCCTCCAGAACAGCGTCTTGTGGTCTGCTATCGTCGGCAGCCCATTTTGGCCGAATCCGTCAGCGTCAAAGGTGAGTCGGACAGGATCCGGTCCCAGCAGGTTCACCTCCTGCATAGCACTGTCCAGGTAACGCAGATAAATGTGCTGTGCTTGCGCCGTTGTAATGGCCATGTTGGACGGCGCGTCCGCCAGGACACCCCAGATATTGGCTCGATCCAGCCTCGTTGAATCGAGCCGAACAATGTCCACTTGCGCCTGCAACGGCGCGATCAAACTGAGACAGATGACGCTGATGGCCAGGAGTGCTTTCATAGGAAATAGCTACTGGATTGCACGTATCAAGGTAGTACTG
>JAAZVD010000221.1 GCA_018623785.1 Bacteroidota bacterium
ACCCGTATTCTGTATCTCCGATCGCACGTCTTCGACCCATGCGTCCGCCAAGCGCTCGGAATCCGGCTCGCTCAGACCGGATTCCCGCTGTATGAGCTGCGCTAGTGTAATGTGTTGCCTGCTCATCCCTTCACGCATCGGCTTGGACACTTATTCCTGTCGGAGAGGCCGGTGTATCCTCGTCTTCGTCAAAGCGTACCGTGGTGCGCGGAGGTAGCCATGCACGCCCGTCCTCGCCCTCCGTCATGACGGCTTGCTTGGCTGCCGGTGTAAAGGTACCGAGGCCCTCTGCGTGAACAGCCTCGTTACTCAACAAAGCCTTGGCCAGTATCCTCGTTATGGCAACGCGCTGCTTCACTCTACAAACGAATCGGTTTTAGATGACGTAGATGGGAGACACGAGTACGGGGGAAGATAAGGGTCGTCGCCAAAGGGTTACCACCTGTATCTGAGTCCTAGAAAGAAAGTAGACGACTCATACGTATAGTTCCTCCAATACTCAGAGGAGGGACCGAGGTCCCGGACACCGGTAATGATCCCGTAGTGGGAGTGGAAGAACCAGGAAAAAGTCACGCTCATGCTGAAAATCGATGGAAGATCGACGGTGCCATCGATATCCGCCGTTCGGCTTGACTCGTATCGGTAGGAAAGCATGGTTTCCAGATCCCCGTCGAGCGTACTGAGCGAAACAAATCCACCGTGTACGAACGGCGATGCGTAAGGAAGTGGACTCCCCGTAGCTGCCATGGCAGCTCGTTGCCACAGCGCATCCAGGCCCACTCGAAGCCCCTTCATGGGCATGAATGAGAGGTTCAGCGTCGAGTAGAGCACCTCAGAGGATCGATAAGAGAGGGTTGGATATCCGGCGGTGTAGCCCCTCAGAGCAACCATGGGTTCCAGTGCAATCCGTCGGAAGGGCTGATCCCTCCAGCCTCCCGACAAGCGAGCCGTACCAACATCGGACTCCAGGAACAGCCCCAGGCTGGCATCAAGCGTTGCGATGGTTGGGAGCATGACAGCTTCATCCATGAGCACGGGTATGTCACTCATGATCTCACGCGGACTGTCAGAGGTCATCAATGGACGCACCGCGGCCTCTGCGGTAACGCCATCCGCTATGAGGTAGGCTGCATGTACGATGGGAGACAGGTAGGATCGTCTTCTGACAGGGTCAGTGCCGGCTTGGGTTTGACTGTCGAAACCAACGAGTGCCGCTCCGACGGAAACGGACAAGCGCGAGGTTTGCCGCCAAGCAAACTCAGAGGTAACCAGGCCTGCTTGAACTGTGTTGCCCGGGAAACCGGTCGCATCGAGCCCCGTCGTAGACCCGTTTGCATATACGTTGATCTGGCCACCACGGATTGGGAAAGCCGCATCCAGCTCCGCTTGCAGATATCCAGCGTCTCTTTCCGTAGCGGGGTCGCGTCGGACAGCAGGATCGTACAACTCAGTATCTACATGATGAACCCCCGCCGTGGTAGCGAATCTGAATCGGTTCTTGGATCCGATAGGGGAGGACAAGGAAAGAGTACTTTCAACGCCTTCAACCCGTCGCGGTGGATTTACTCGAGCAATGGTTCCTGCAGCAGGGAAAGCGCCGAACAGGCCGTAGGAGGAGCGATATCCCGTATTTTGTAGCCCTACAGAGAGTGCATCCATTCGATGCTCCAAGTCAATGGTACCGCTGAAAGCATCCCTCCCCGTTGTGACCCGGGTTCCTGATACATCAAGCGTCTGCCCGTCGGTGCCAGCGTAGTCGAAGCTAAGCAGAGCCGTCGTTTTCTCCGTGCCAACCAAGGAAGCGTTGGCCGCCAAACGCCGATCTAGGTAGGCACCAATGCGTGCCTCGAAGAGCCCCTTTGCAACCTTTCGGCGCTCCATGCTGGAAATCTCTGGCAGATCGGGAGGAGACAGAGGAGAAGGAGGAAGGTCAGCGCTGCGTTGTGCGTAGACTTCGGTATACGGTCTGCGATCGGCGGGAATATCCGGCACGCGAGGTGGCGGATTGAAGCCCGCTATGGGCTGACGGCGAAGCGTGGGGAAGGAGATCGTAAGATCCCCGGTAATCTCCACTTGTCGCGGTGCCAGGTCCGGAAGTGTTGCGTCCTGACGTGCCCATGCCGGCACGCCATTCAGGATCAGCAGCAGCGCAATGGATATGATTCTTTTCGCTGTCATCCTTTTAGAGCCTCCAGCCGCTCCGTGGCCATGGCAGCTTCTTTAGTGTCTGGATACATGGCCTGAATGGTCTCGTACAGTTGAATGGCCTGCCCCAGATCCCCCTCCTGTTCAAAAGTGTCAGCCTGGGCGTACAGACTTCGGGCCATCCATTGCGGGTATCCCGCAAAAAGAGCGTCCATACGCGAAAGGGTTTCAATACCCTCGATCCGCTTCCCCTGTCGAAGTTGCATTTCACCCAGCAGGAACAAGGCTTCCGCTCCCGATTCATCGCGGGCTCCCGAGGCGACCATATCATAAAGTCGCGCTGCCTCGCTCATATTTCCGTTGGCCTCCGCAATACGAGCCAGCCCCAGCCAGGCGGGATAGGTGGCATCGTCCGGTGGGACATCAGCGACTGTCTGTCGCAGCAATGCTTCCGCTTCTTCGGATCGGCCCAGCACACCGAGAGCCAGTGAGAGGCCGTACTGTCCTTGTGCCTTCGCTCGGGTATCACTCCCCGCTGCGTCACTCATCAGACGGAATAAGCGCTCGGCCTCCGGCGCATTGCCGGCCTCCAGAAGCAGGTGTCCGAGAGCACCAGCCGAGGCCACGACCCGAGAACTGCTCGGGTAATCATCCACCACGGCTCGGTAGGCCGTTATCGCTTGTTCAGTACTTCCCTTGGCTTCATATGCCTCACCGAGGTAAAAGTGTGCCTGCGCAAGGAGTTCAGGGTCCACAGCCCTCTCCAGAAAAAAGACAAAGTCCGAGATGGCCTCTTCGACCAGGCCGGCCTGATATTTGGCCTCCGCCTGTCTGAAACGCAATTGGTCGGCCGCGGGACTTCCTTCGAGGGCGTTAGCCAATGAGTCCACGAGGGCGTCGGCACGCTCCTCTTCGCCAGCAGCCATGAGAGCGAACTGAATACCGGCTGCTGCATCGGCAACAAACGGGCTATCCGCGTACTCCGTAAGCACAACCTGGTATTCCTGGACGGCAGAACGGACATCCCCGGCGTTGAAATAGGCATCTCCCTTCCCGTACTGCGCTTTTGCGGCCAGTGGATCGAGAGGGAAGGAGGTGATGAGGGTATTGTATTCCTGGACCGCCTGCTCGTATTCCTGATTCAGAAAAAAGAGATATCCCAGTTGATAGCGAGCCTCTTCCCGCCACTCGCTTGCGGGATAGTCACGCACCAGTTCCTGAAAGGTCGCCATGGCTTCAAAAGCATCGCCGGCGTTGGAATAGGCTTGACCTATTTGATACAGAGCGTAATCGTCGCCACCGGCAGCCATTCCACCGTAGACGCGGACAGCCTCCGGATACTGTTTGAGGGCGAAGTAGCTGTCGGCCAGTCGCAACAGCGCATCCGAGCGATAGGGTATGGTGCCACTGTCATCCCGGAAGACATCGAGGAAGGTCTCAAAGCGCGGGACGGCATCCGCATAGTTCCCTTGACGGAAATACGTCCAGCCAAGCGCATATTGTGCAGCATCGGCGTGCTCTCCGGCAGGATAATCTCGGATGTAACGGTTGAAGAGACGTTCTGCCGCGGTATAATTGCCTTGTTGGAAATG
>JAAZVD010000222.1 GCA_018623785.1 Bacteroidota bacterium
ATACTGGTTGATGGATGCCAAGGCGGCAATCATCATAGCCAGAAATGCGAGTAACGTCTGAGGCATTGCTTGTGTACTTTTTCGACTACTTCGGGGTAAATCAGGTTATCGACTTGACCCCGGCTTCCCTTAAACGTATCCCGGTTGACCTAGCAGATGCGCCATTTTCAGAAGCAGCCGAAAATCGGACAGTAGACGCAATCCGCAGGTAGTTTTTCGACGAAACGAAAGAATGAATCGATGAAACATTTCACGCTGGTAGCCACCATGATGTGGATGGCCTTGAAGGCTGTCTCACAAGTCCCCGCCGGCACGGATCCAAGGATGTATGACATCATCGATAGCGCCTCGGCGGGGCGTATTGAATCAGATATTCGCACTCTGGCGGGCTTCGGCACGCGTAACACCTTTTCCGACACTACCTCTGCCACGCGAGGGATCGGGGCGGCACGGCGATGGATAGCCTCGGAGTTTCACACGATATCGGAAGCGTGCGGAGGCTGTCTTGAGGTGTCCTACCAGCGCTCTATGGTAAACGAAGGCTCCTCCTCACGCGCCGTCCGGGACGTATGGGTGGTGAATGTGCTGGCCATCCAGCGGGGTACGCGCTACCCGAACCGCTACGTTGTTATGGCAGGCGATATTGACTCGCGCAATTCTTCCAGTACGGATGCCGAAAAAGACGCACCCGGTGCCAACGATAATGCTTCCGGCATGGCCGGGGTGATCGAAGCAGCCCGAATGCTCTCCGCCTACGAATTCCCCACCAGCATCATCTACGTGGGCTTCTCCGGCGAAGAACAGGGTCTGTGGGGCGGTGCTCACATGGCCTCTGTAGCCGTCGAAGAAGGCTGGGACGTCGTGGGAGTACTGAACAACGACATGATCGGAAATATCGAAGGTGTAGACGGGGTTATCGAGAACAGCACGTTCCGGGTCTTTTCCGAGCCGACACCGGTTACCGAAACAGACCGGCAGCGTGCACGGCGACGATTCGAGGGAGGTGAAGTTGATGGCGAATCCCGCCAACTAGCCCGCTATGTAGCCCGCATGACGGACACGTACTTCACGAACCTCGAAGCAAAGATGATCTACCGTCTGGACCGATTTGGTCGGGGCGGTCATCATCGGCCGTTCAATGATGCCGGATTTCCGGGTATCCGCATCATGGAGACGCATGAGAACTATATCCGGCAACACCAGGACATCCGCGTCGAGGATGGCATCGCTTACGGTGACGTTATCGAGGGCGTCAATTTCGATTATGCTGCCCGTCTGACCGCCGTGAATGCCGTGGCATTGGCGGGTCTGGCGTGGGCGCCGCCGCAGCCGGGCGCAGTCCGGATCGGCGGCGCCGTTCAGCCGTCAACCACCTTGCAGTGGGATGCGGTGGACGATCCGGATCTGGCAGGCTACCGAATCTGGTGGCGCGACACGACAGCACCGCAATGGACCCATTCCCGCTTCGTGCCCGCCTCCACAACGGAGTTCACCTTGGAAGGCATGGTCATCGACAACTATCTGTACGGGGTATCCTCGGTCGGAACGGATGGTAACGAGAGCGTGGTGGTCTTCCCGTCCGGCCGCCTGCAACGCTGATCCGTGCAACGGCGGCGGCTAAAGCCGCTGTCATTGGACCGATCAGAGCGGCAATCAGAGCTGTGGCCCGGGTAAAAAGACTTACTCGTCGTCCGGTCCGTAGATCAGAATCTCAATGTTGCCGTCTACATCGACGTAACCACGATACATCCCTTCGGTGTTGAAGGGCATGGCGATGGCGCCGGTGCGATCGAGAGCTACAATGCCGCCCGTTCCACCCAGCTTACCCAGCTTTTCCATGACGACGACATTGGCTGCTGTATTCAGATCCTCCCCGGCATAATCCATGCGAGAGGCAATATCGTGTGCCACCACGCCGCGAATGAAGTACTCCCCATGACCCGTAGCTGAAATGCCGGCTGTCCGGTTATCCGCGTATGTCCCGGCACCGATGACCGGCACATCTCCGACGCGTCCGAACTTCTTGTTGGTCATGCCGCCCGTAGACGTTCCAGCGGCAATGTTGCCCTGAGTGTCCAATGCCACGGCGCCCACAGTGCCGAATTTGTCGCCGTTCGGAGACAGCGGAAGATCATACTCCACGGAAGCGTCGAATGGCACAGATGATGAGGACTCGGCTTCACGCTCGAGGGCTCGCTGCAGCGAGCGGTAACGACGCTCGGTGTAAAAGTAGCTGTTTTCTACCATCTCAAGGCCGTTATTCGCTGCGTAGGTTTCGGCGCCGTCGCCGATCATCATGACGTGCGGGCTCTCTTCCATGACCACGCGCGCCAGGGCAATCGGGCTCTTGACCCGCTTCACGCCGGCGACGGCGCCGCTGTTGCGCGTCGCGCCATCCATGATGGCCGCATCCAGTTCATTCGTGCCGTCGCTCGTGAATACTGCACCCTTACCGGCATTAAAGAGCTCGGACTCCTCCATGATCTGAACGGCGGCAATAACCGCATCAAGCGCTGCGCCTCCCTGCTCCAATACGTCATGCCCTGCACGCAGTGCTTCTTCGAGCTTGGCACGATATGCGGCCTCGGTGTCATCGTCCATGTTAGCCTTCAGGATGGTCCCAGCTCCACCATGAATGACAATGGCTGTCTTACCAATGACCGATTCAACACCAGAGACATCGACCGAATCGCCCGTTGGTGAACAACCACCTACGGTAAGCAGAAAAAAGGCGAACAAAGATAGAAAAAGGTGTCTCATGGGACTCATGATTAATGAAAGGATCCTTGTCAGGTCGCTTTAACAACCAGCATGGTAACATCGTCAAACAGAACGGGCGCATGATCCGTAAAGTCGGCCACGGCACTGCGAACGCCATCCAGAATCTGCTGTGCAGACTGATCTCGCAACTGAATGAGGAGAGGCTCCAATCGCTCTTCGCCCCATTCCTCTCCAAGTGGGCTCATGGCTTCCGTAACGCCATCAGTGAACATGGCAAGCACATCGCCTGCTTCCAAGGTAACCGTACCCCTCTCGTAGATGGCATCGGCCAATACGCCGAGCAACAGTCCGCCTTTATCGAGCAGTTCCAAGCGGCCATCCTTGCGAACGAGTACGACTGGATTGTGCCCTGCATTCACGTAGGTAAAGGAGCGGTCTCGCCGATCGTAGATACCGTGAAAGTAGGTTATGAATTTATCATAGCCCGTATTCTGGGTAATGACCCTGTTCATATGCGCCGTTCCCTCCTCGAGCGAGACATCGAGCGAGACCAACACCCGAAGCGTTGCCTGCAGGTTGGACATCAAAAGCGAGGCAGGAATGCCCTTGCCTGTGACGTCGGCAATGGCAAACAGGATGCGATTCTCGTCCAGAATGATGCCGTCAAAATAATCCCCGGCCACTTGTCTGCTCGGCAGAGCCATGCTCGCCGCTTCAAGACCCTCAAAAGCGGGAAGAACAGCTGGCTGAAGACCTTCCTGAATCTGGCGAGCCAGCCTGACTTCCTCTTCAAGACGTTCTTTTTCAATCTGTTCATCCACCAGGTAGGCATTCTGAAGCGAGACAAACGCCAGATTTCCGAGCGCGTACAGGAATTCGACTTCATCCGGCTCGTAGGTCTTGCCCGTCATTTTAGGTCCCAGACACAGAATGGCACCTGTTTCACCCTTATGCCGAATGGGCAGCACCAGGGCTATGCCGGCATCCATCAATGCCTGGAATCCGG
>JAAZVD010000223.1 GCA_018623785.1 Bacteroidota bacterium
CCGCAACGGAAAGGTCGATGAGCGGTAGCGCTATCCAGTCCTCGGTAATACGGAATGGCGCCGTCATGGCGCCCTGAAGATGCAGCGATGCTGCCCCTTGCAGTGTACCGCGGTTTACAAAACCCTTACCGTCGATATCTGCATCCGTGTTCTGCCTGTTCGTCAGGACCTGTCCAATCACAGGATCGTCGCGAAATTGGATGGGCTTGTTGCCAACATCGATGCCACCAGAGGAAAACGCAATATCATCACCGACACGAAGCGTATCCACCGAAGAGCCCAGAGAGACATATGCGTCGTCCTGATCTAGGTCAATACGCAAGCGACCGAAATACCCATCCCCCTCGAGTCGAACGGGGAACGTGGCCAGGTCCCCAGTTATGGCCACATAGGCCGATCCACGCATCTCTCCTTGGTTAAAAATACGGGCATCGCTACGTGAGGGTGAGAGGGTAACCGCATTGCTGACGACATCAAGCAGGGCACCTTGCTCAAGAATGAGCTCACGAGCAGTGGCAATGGTTCCTGTGCCACTGAGCGTAATACTTTCAGACACTCGAAGCTGAACGGTTCGAAAGGTACCATTGATCGTCGTGCTGCCACCGAGTTCAAGGCGGTCCGCCTGACCGCTGTAGGTACCCTGCAGCAGATTGGCGGCTCCGTTCAGCGATACGGTCGAGGCATCCAACTGCCACATCCCACCCGAGTCGGTCAGTGCCTGATTGACGAAGAACAGAGACCCCTCGCCCAGGTTGATTTGTCCACCCTCCAAGGATGCCGCGCCTGATATACTTAACGTGCTCCCACTTGGAACGGTGACACTTCCTGCCACGAGGGAGAAGTCTCCTATGACCGTTGTATTCGAGGATGGGAGCACATCCGGACCATTGATTATCATCGATGGGAGAACCGTGGAGGAGAAGCCCTCCAGTGCTCGGTTTCCTGAACCGGCCAGCTGGATGTAGCCACCGTCTGCAGGTTCAAAAACACCATTATTGCGGCTTATACTGCCAAATATTGTGAGTCCAGCGTTCTCGGTTATGATGAGATCGCTGGCCTCCAAATGGAGGTCACCCAGCAGTGTTACATCCCCTTGCAAACTGACAGCAGCCCCGGGAGCATCCATGTATAGGGATGGGAGCACAACATCTTGCTCAAACTGGAACGACGGCGTGCTCCCTGCAGATGGCCCTATTCCGGCGGCTGGCAGCACCAGCGAACCTCCATCCACGATGACCTCGTCGGAGATGAGGAGGGGTGCATCCGCTTGAACCAGCAGCGCACCGGCAGACAGCATGATCGATCCGGCCGCCAGACTCGGGGCAACAATCGACAACTCACCGGCAGAGATACTGAGGTTTTCTGAGCGCGCATCGGTGTCTGATGACCACAGAAGCGCTCCTGATCGAACCTCAAGGGAAGCAAGACCACTTCCGGATAAGGTGCCGTTCAGGGCGTAGGAAACCACGGGAGAGGTAATCTGCTGCGCCAATGAAAGACGCTCAAAGGGCGGCATCAGCTGCAAAGTGCCCTGCATAGCATCTGTAGTAGCCTCGGCCGCTATTGTGGCCAATACCTCCAATGCAAGCGTTGCGCTCGCTGGTAGCACTAATCTTCCCTCATTCTCCAGAAGCCCAACGGTTGAAACGTTTTCCGGTGGAAAACTGACAGCCCCGGGGCCTGCGATTATGAGTGTGTCAACAGCAGTGGGACTCAGGATGGATGTCGCTCCGGCTTCCGCCTGGAGCTGTCGGATGCGCCCACCCACGGTGATAGTGGACTCCGATGTGGATGTAACCAACGCGTCCAAGTTGCCCGCAACGCTCATTGTTGAACCTGTGCCGGTCAGAACGACTCCTGTGTCGTTTCCTGCCGATGTAATAAGGTCGGCTGTCAAGGCGTGTCCGTTCGTCATTATCACGCCCGCGGTGGTCAGGGTTCCTGCTACTGTTGTGGCTCCAGGCAGCTGAAAATCAGTCGAGAAGGCTCCCAGGGTAGCTTCGGCAACATCAAGCGATAGCATAACCGGGGCAAGTCCCTCAGAAACACGTTCAAGGCCGACAGTATCTGCAGCTATATACAGCCCGGCGGCTTGGTTGGAAGTGCTGGATAATTGGGCGATTTCGATGCGCTTGGCGGCCAATGTGGCCTCTCTGCCGGTCAATTGCAGGGTGCCATCAAAATGAAATCCTGCCTCTGGGCCCGCTATGGAAGCACCCGAGGGCAGCTGCACGGTGCCAGTAAAGTGAGTCTCATTGCTTGACGTTGAACGTACAGTGACCTTGGAAGCGTCTATATCAGTTGTCAACGTCAAGCGGCCGGTATGCGCCAGTTCCAGCAGGCTCCCCGCCGCCAGGTCCGACAGAAGCAGATCATAGGCTGGATTTTGGAGATTTCCATCGGATTGGATGCGACGGGCACCAGATGCCCAGACGGGCGTCCCGATAACGCTACCGCCGCCGAGTACTACCGCTGCGCCAGTATCAGCGGTATTCCCGACCGTCGAGCCCAGCGTCGTAGATACGCTGGAAAAGTCTACTAGACCGGAGGTAAAGACTACACGTTGGACAGCCGATGAGGAGGTTGGGCCTTGTCCAAACACGAGCTGATCGGTCGTTCCCGCTTCGAATCGAACAGAGCCCGAGATGGTGTTGAACGTGACAGAAGGCGCGGCAATCAGGACTTCCGATACTCCTGCAAAAGCATTCAATCGAAAGGTTACGGAGCGCTGGCCTTCGAAGACAATACCATCCGAGTCGGGTCCGAAAGCGTACTCTCCTGCGGCCACGCACAGCGTGTCGCCGTCGGATGCGCGAGAGAAGCCTTCTTCAAGCGACCGGATGGGTGCTGTCAGCGTGCCCTCGTTTCCATCGCCGCCATCACTACCATTTATATATAGTCTACAGTCCTGACCGCTGACAGGGTGTGCGATCAGTGCTGCAAGCACAAGCAGATTGAACAAGACCAGGTTGGAACGAGATCGCATGCCGGGTCGGCTGAGGATTCTGAAGCGCAGTGGATTCCCTCGTCGGGGACGTCGCAATGTAAGACAAGGAAGGGGAGGCAACGCACTGTCCCTCACGTACTCTTTACACCATCAGCCTTGATTTAAGCCGAGAAAGTGTAGATATTTCGGGCTGAGAAAAAGAAGCCAGCGGTCGAGAAAAATCGCGGTTTCCGTTGGGTACTTGCCGCTTCGGGGGTGTACTCTACACGATGAAACGAGTGCGCGGCAGGCCTGGCAACAGGTCTTGTTCGTAGCCATAAAATACTGAAAAAGTAGAACTTAACGTACTGCCTTTTCGCATTGAAAACTAGTTGTCGGACGTCAAGCATGGTCTCGACGGTGCGCTCATAGTGCACCGCCGATTTTGCTTTTCCCGCAACTAAAGACTTGACCGGCCGACTGGTCCGGTCGACTTCATATAAACGTATCATTCAAGGAATGAAAAACAGAGAGGCACAGTCCATGACGACTCAGAGACTGCTACAACATCTGTCCCGCGGCGTGTTCGCGTTGGTGTTCCTGTTCGCCTTCATAGGCGCTCAGAACGCTTTCGCGCAGTCGACGATCTATGTATCGTCGACCTCCGGAGCGGACGCATTTGACGGAGCCACCGCAAACATCGCGGACGGTTCGGGTCCCAAGGCATCGCTTACGGGTCCTGATGGAGCCCTTTCAATCGCCAGTGCAGGCGACACGATCAGTATCGAAGCTGGTACC
>JAAZVD010000224.1 GCA_018623785.1 Bacteroidota bacterium
GAAGTGGGATACGACACGTATCACCACACGTTTTTCGAGATGCTGGGCAACTGGTCGTTCGGGGACTACTTCAAGAAAGAGGCCATCGGCTGGGCTTGGGAGCTCCTGACCGACAAGTGGGGCCTGGATCCCGAGCGTATGTACGCCACGGTCCATGAGGGCGACAAGGCTCTTGAACTCGATGCCGACGAAGAGGCCGCCGATTTCTGGAGAAGCGAGACCTCGATCCCGCACGAGCACATCATGTACTGCGGATCGAAGGACAATTTCTGGATGATGGGCGACACAGGACCATGTGGTCCCTGCTCGGAAATCAACTACGACATGCGCTCGGACGCTGAGCGCGCCGCCAAACCCGGCATCGAGCTGGTCAATGAAGACCATCCCCAGGTCATCGAGATCTGGAACCTCGTTTTCATCCAGTACAACGCGCAGACGGACGGCAGCCTCAAATCGCTGCCGGCCAAGCACGTAGACACGGGCATGGGCTTCGAGCGCGTGGTAGCCGTGCTGCAGGGCAAACGCTCCAATTACGACACGGACGTCTTCCAGCCGATTTTGAACGCGATATCGGCCAAATCCGAGATTACCGGCGGCAAGCCCTACGCCGAGATTGACGCCGACAAATCCGACAACGCCCAGAAGCAGGCCATTGCCCTGCGCGTTATGGCCGACCACCTGCGCACGATTTCGTTTGCCATAGCCGACGGTGTCATGCCGGGCAATGCAGGCCGTGGATATGTTATCCGACGCATCCTGCGCCGCGCTGTCCGCTACGGTTACCAGACGCTGGGATTCCGCGCGCCGACGATGACCGAATTAGTTGACGTCGTGGTCACGGAAATGGGTGAGCAGTTCCCCGAGCTCGAAAAAGGAAAAGACTACATCAAGCGTGTGGTCAAGGCCGAAGAGGAGAGCTTCCTCGAAACGCTGGGCCTGGGCATCGAGTCCTTCGAGACCGTAGCAGAGCACCTAATGGGCGATGGCGCCACGGCAGAAGCCGTCACAAAGGACCGCGCCACGATGGACCTCCTGGGCAAGGCCTGGACCCATGGCGAGTCCAAGGACGATACCGTGGCCGACTTCTTGGCAAAGGCGAAGGACGGCAAGCTGGCAGGAGAAATCGCCTTCCTGCTGCATGATACCTATGGTTTTCCAGTTGACCTGACGCAGCTCATGGCCCGCGAGGCCAGCTTTGACGTGGACATGAAACGCTACGCGGAGCTTATGGACGAGCAGAAGGAGCGCGCTCGCGCGGCATCCTCGTTCAAGGTCGATCTGTCGGGTGATGGTGGCTGGACGGAAGTCTCCTCGGGTGATGACTCCACATTTACGGGCTACGAAGCCGCCGAAGGATCGGCCCGCATCCGCGCCATGCGCTCGGTAGAAGGCAAAGATGGCGAAAGTGTCCACGAGATCATCCTCGATGCCACGCCATTCTACGCCGAAAGCGGGGGGCAGGTAGGGGATACCGGTCTCCTGGACGTGGGCGGTCAGGAAATCCGTGTACTCGATACACAAAAGCAGGGCGGACGTATCATCCACCTGGTGGATCGTCTGCCCGTAGACGCCGACTCCGACGTGAAGGCCATTGTCGATGCAGCCCGTCGTGAGCGCATCGTCAAGCATCACTCCGTGACCCACCTCATGCACGCGGCCCTGCGCGAGCGCCTCGGAGACCACGTAGCACAGAAAGGCTCGCTGGTGGCACCGAATCACCTGAGGTTCGACTTCTCGCATTTCGAGAAGGTCGGCGATGAGGATCTGAAGGCCATCGAGGACCGCGTCAACGCCGTCATCCAGCGCAATATTGTTAAATCGGAAGAGCGCGATATCCCGATCAAGGAAGCCTTGGCGCGTGGCGCCACGGCCTTGTTTGGCGAGAAGTACGGTGAAACGGTCCGCATGATTACGTTTGATCCGGAGTACTCGATCGAGCTCTGCGGCGGTATCCACGTGGGCGCCACGGGCGAGATTGGCCTTTTCCGCTTCACGAGCGAAGGCTCCGTGGCCGCCGGCATCCGCCGCGTCGAAGCCGTGGCCGGTATGGACGCCCTGTCCTACACCCGCAACGAAGCTGACGAGCTGGGCCGCGTGCGCGGTCAGTTCAAAACGCTCCAGCGCCCCACGGACGAAGAAGTGGCCGACCTCCTGGCCCGCACCAAGGCCCTGGAGAAAGAAGCCGAAACGCTCCGTGTCGAAGCCCTGAGGGGAAAGTTGAGCTCCTTGGTGTCGAGCGCCCAGGATGTGGGCGGTGTCAAACTGATTGCCGGTCGCGTGGACGGCGCCGACTCTAACGTCCTGCAGACACTCGTCTCCGACCTGCGTGAGCAGACCGGGGAGAACCACGTGTGCGTGCTCGGGTCGGCTGACATGGCCGAAGGCAAGGTCATGATGTGCGCCAGCGTATCGGACGACCTTGTGGGCAAAGGCATTCAGGCCGGCAAGCTGGTCGGTCAGATTGCACGCCTCGTGGGCGGTGGTGGTGGCGGACGCCCGCAGCTGGCCACAGCCGGTGGCAAGCAGCCCGAGAAGCTGGATGACGCCCTGGCTGCCTTGCCGGGCATTCTGTCAGAAATAGTGGGTTGAGCTTTGTCTTCCGTAGACAGTTCTCGCTGATACGATCACCAATCAACCTGCCAACTTACCAGTCCTTAACCCGCATGGGCTCCTGCTTCGACATGATGACGGATCTGCGCCGCAAGGACGGCGCGGGATTCGCTGTGCTCCTGGATCCGGACAAACTCAGCCAAGATGCCCTGAGAGAGCAGATTGCCCAGTACGAGGACGCCGGCGTGGACGCTTTTTTTGTGGGCGGCTCGTTGGTCCATTCGACGGACGCCTGCGAAGCGTTGGACCGCTTGAAGGACATCTGCTCGTTGCCTTTGATCGGCTTCCCCGGCTCCGTGCAGCAGATTTCGGGCGCCCTCGACGCCGTCCTCTACCTGTCCATCGTGAGCGGACGCAACCCCGATTTCCTCTTCGGACGCCATTTGTATGTGGCCCCAGTCATCAAGCGCCTAGGCATCGAGTCCATCTCGACCGCCTACATGCTTGTCGAATCGGGCCCCTTGACCACGGCGCAGTACCTGAACCACTCGCTGCCCCTGCCGCGCACGAAGCCCGAACTGGCCGCTGCCACTGCTCTTGCCGCTGAAATGATGGGGATGAAGGCCATGTACCTTGACGGCGGCTCTGGAGCCGAGCAGCCCGTGCCCGTGGAGATGATTACCGCTGTCCGCAACACCGTGGAATCCCCTATTATCGTTGGCGGTGGGCTCCGCGACGCCAACTCCATTGCTGCTCGCGTCTCCGCCGGCGCGGATATTATAGTGGTCGGCAACGCCCTGGAGAAAGGCGTTTCAGATTCCGATCTGAAGTCCATGATCTCCGCCGCCCACGGCGCCTGAGACCTGACTGTGGGCCTTTCTTCTACGACGTTTGACAGGAGCTACATTGGATCGGTGTCAGTACCGCCCTAGATTTCTCAATGGAGAGGTGCCGGAGTGGTCGAACGGGGCGGTCTCGAAAACCGTTGTGCCCTTTGGGGTACCGAGGGTTCGAATCCCTCCCTCTCCGCATGCAACGTGAACCCCGGCTGTCGAAAGGCAGCTGGGGTTTCTTGTATGGTCCGGACGGAGCTTGCTCCGGGAGGAGCATGAAAGAAACCCCAAAGCCCGCGGAGCGGGCCGGGGTTCACGTTGCCAAGGAGTACTCAGGGA